>CAYUDF010000179.1:0-6332 GCA_964443465.1 uncultured bacterium | reverse complement strand
GCGAAAGTCGCCATGCACGGTGAGCTGATCAGGGCGAACAGCATGATACAAAACGCAATAAGCGGTGAATACGCCCTTCTCAGTTTTTCGCGCAGCGTTTCCGAAGATTCGTCGACGTCACCGAGTGAGTACACAATGCCCATCTGGGCGACAAACACTTCCTTGGCGGCAAAAGCGCCGATCAGCGCGGTCCCGATCTTCCAGTCAAAACCCATCAGACCGATGACCGGTTCGACCGCGTGCCCGATCCGGCCGGCGACGGAGTGATCCATCTGCTGCTGGGTGGCGACGGCGGGATCCGCGTCCAGTTCGTCGGAGTCCATTTTGGGAAAACTGGACAGCACCCACAGCACAATCGACACACCGAGAATCATCGTACCCGCTTTTTTGAGAAACAACCGCGAACGTTCCCACATCTGCAGCGCCGACGCCTTGAACGTGGGCACACGGTATGGCGGGAGCTCCATGAGAAACGGCGAGGCCAAACCCTTGAAAACCGCCGTCCGGAGCAGTTTTGCCGCTGTAACGGCCAGCACGATCCCGATGATGTATATCAGCCACAACATGGGTGCATGCATGCTGTTCGGGAAAAAGGCGGGAATGATCAACAGGTAAATCGGAAGCCTTGCGCTGCAGCTGATCAGCGGGATCACAAACATCGTTACCAGTCGGTCGCGCCGGTTGTCCAGCGTGCGGGTGGCCATGATCGCCGGAATCGAACAGCCGAATCCGATGAGCATCGGAATAAAACTTTTGCCATGCAGACCGAACCTGTTCATCAGCCGGTCCATGATAAACGCGGCGCGGGCCATGTAACCGCTGCTTTCCAGCAGGCTGATCGTCAGAAACAACAGGAGAATATTGGGCAGAAAGACGATCACGCCTCCGACACCGCCGATCACGCCGTCGACAAGCAGAGACCTCAGCGCGCTGTCGGAGCCGGGCACCCACCATCCGTCCACAACACCGGCCAGCCACTCGAAACCCGTCTCGATACCGTCCATCAATGGCGCACCCAGCGTAAACGTTATCTCGAACACCAGGTACATCAGCGCGAGAAAAATCGGGATACCCAGCAGACGATGGGTGACGATGCTGTCGATCCTGTCCGTTTTTGTGCGGCGTTCAAGCGGAGGCCCCTTGACGGCGTCCCTGCATACCGCGGAAATCAGGTTGTAGCGTCCTTCCGCGATAACAATCTCGGGTGAGTCGCCGTAAAGTGTCTCCAGATGCCCCGCATTCATATCGGCCTGCTCGAGCACGTCGGGAAACCCGACCTTGCGCTTGACCTCTTCGTCACGCTCCAGCAACTTGAGCGACACCCAGCGACGCTGGATGTCCGAGTAGCGATCATCCCGCGCCCGGAGCAACGAAGAAATTTCGCCGATGGCGGTTTCGATGTCGTGTCCATAGTTGACGGGCACGTTGCGGAATCCGTTTTCGCCGGACGCCACTGAAACAGCCGTGTCGAGGAGATCGTTGATCCCGAACTCCTTGTGTCCGATGGTGGCGACAATCGGCGCACCGAGGCGCCGCGCCAGCCGGTCGATGTCGATGACGTATCCGCGAGACCGCGCAACATCGATCATGTTGAAGCACAGTACCAGGGGCACACCCAGTTCCTTGAGCTGGATCGCCAGGTACAGGTTACGTTCGAGGTTGGACGCGTCGATGACGGCGATTACCACATCCGGTTTTTCAAAAAAAAGGAAGTTGCGGGCGACAACTTCTTCGTCGGAGTGCGGTGTGAGGCTGTAAATACCGGGCAGGTCCACCACGTGCAGTTCGCGCTGGCCCCAGCGGCAAACTCCCTGCTTCTTTTCCACCGTCACCCCGGGATAGTTGCCGACTTTTTGTCTGGCCCCGGTTATGGCATTAAATACGGAGGTTTTTCCGGAGTTCGGGTTGCCCGCCAGTGCGATTCGCAGTGTTTGTTTCATTCAAATAGACAATCCGGGAGACAGTTTGAGTAACCACCGGCAAATAATCTGAAAAAACAGGTTGTTTATAATGGTTCGACTGAAATGGTTGCGGCTTCTTCCAGCCGCAGGGACAGATGGTACCCCTTGACCCGGATTTCCATCGGATCTCCCAGGGGGGCGATCCGTTCCACTTTGATCAATGTCCCGGGGGTCATACCCATGTCCACGATACGGCGGCGTGTTTCACCGTTGCCCTCCACCGACACCACCTTGACTTTCTCCCCCGGCTTGATGGCATTCAAATAGACAGAAGCTCCGGCAACCCTGTTCTTGCGAGCCCTGAAATCTTCCAGCGAAAACGTCAGGCAACGTTCGCAATCGTCTTCCGCGCCGGGGTGTTCCAGGTAGTGCCTGAATTCCTCCGCCCAGGATTTTCCGGCGCGCGGGCAAAGTTCCAGGTAGTCGACGAACTGAATAAAACGCTCCAGCACGTCGGAAGAAATCGCGTGCTCCATATTGTGGGCGGTATTTTCAGCGGTTTCCGCGTCGACGGACAGCACCTTGACGAGAAAATCCCGGATTCCCTCGTGTTTTCGCAACACTTCCCGCGCGACCTCGGCCCCCTCATCGGTGAGCGTGATGTGCTCATAGGGCGCGTAGTTCACCAGCCCCCTGTCGGCCAGCGCGCGCAGAGCACCCGTCACCGACGACATGTTGACCTCCATACGCGTCGAAATATCCTTCGCACGGGCGGTCAGTTTCTCCGCCGCAATGGACGCGATGGTTTTAATGTAGTCTTCGAGGCTGGCGCTGAGTTCTTCTGTCTGCCCTGCCATAAATACCTTTCAAAATATCGAGTTTGTTTTCCCGAACAATGTACGGGATTCCCAACTCAACGTCAAGCACGATATGTGACTGAATTCACAAAACACCCTCCAAGAAAACACAATCCTTGCAAGGTGATTTATTCTAATGGGTTATAATTTTTTTCAAGAGAGCGGCCTTTCGGCGATTGTGCTGCAGCCGAAGGCTGTCTGCACAAATCGCCAACCGCTATGCTGCCACAATGCCGGCGTAGCGATTATTCGAAATCCAGCACGTAGCTGTATATCCTGTCGTGGAGCTCGCTGCTCACTTTGAGCCCGCTGCGTTCAAGAACGACCTGCATGGCCTTGTTCTCGGCGAGCACCTCGGCGGTAAATCCCCGGATTCCGTTCCGCTTGGCGATCCGTGTCAGCGTGCTCAGCAGGAATTTGCCGATACCCTTTTTCTGCCAGTCGTCGGCAACCACAAACGCCACTTCCGCGCGGTTTGTTTTGGCGTCCAGATAGTACCTGCCGACACCGATGATGAGCTCGCCGTGTGCCTCCGGTACGGTGACCACCATCGCCTCGTCCTGGCGGTGGTCGACGTAAACGAACTGCTGGATCTCTTTCTGCGAAAACCGCTTGAGATGCGTAAAAAATCGGTAATAAACGGCCGCTTCCGACAGCTTGTACAACAGTTCCTTCATGAGGGGCTGGTCGGTGGGGTGTATCGGTCTCGCCTTGATTTCCGTGCCGTCGTCCATCAGGTGGGTGAACCGGAATTCACGGGGCCCCACCATGATCTTGCCGCCCACGTCGGTCATTTCGTGGCGTACGTATTTGCAGTCAATCGCCTCGCGGAGCAGGTTTTCTCTGAAGTCCGGGTGCGCGATGCTGATCAACGCCAGCGCCCGTTCCTGGACGCTTTTGCCGTGCAGATAAGCGACACCGTACTCGGTCACGACGTAGTGGACGTCCCCCCGAGACGTCACGACCCCGGCTCCTGGGGCGAGCATCGATGTAATACGCGATACCGTCCCGTCTTTTGCCGTACTGGGCAACGCGATGATTGCCCGGCCGCCGTGCGAGCGCGCGGCGCCACGGTTAAAATCCACCTGGCCGCCGATGCCGGAAAAAAACTTTGTACCCAGCGAGTCGGCGCACACCTGCCCGGTCAGGTCAACCTCCAGCGCGACGTTGATCGCCACCATCTTGTGTTGCTGGCCGATGATGTAGGGGTCGTTGACGTATTCCGTCGGGTGAAATGAAAAAGTGTCGTTGTTGTCGATGTAGTCGAACAACTTGCGTGTACCCATGCAGAAACTGGCCACTACTTTGCCGCGGTCGAGCGTTTTTTTGGCGCCTGTTATCGTCCCGGATTCAATCAGGTCGATAATGTCGTCGGTGAGCATCTCGGTGTGAATACCCAGGTCTTTCTTTTCCTTCATAAATTCCAGAATCGAGTGCGGGATTCCCCCGATCCCGAGTTCCATCGTGGAACCGTTTTCGACCAGCGAGGCGACGTTTTCGCCAATGCTGCGCGTGATATCGTCGGTTGGTGACGGTTGTACTTCCATCAATTCGGCATCAACCGGCACAAGCACGTCGATGTCGTAGATGTCCAGCGCGGCCTCGCCGTACACACGCGGCATCTTCGGGTTGACCTCGGCGATCACAACCGACGCGTTTTCGGCGGCGCTTTTGACGATATCGACGGCGACTCCCAGCGAGCACATCCCGTTGTCATCCGGGGGTGACACCTGGATCAGCGCCACGTCCAGCGGCATCTGCCCGGATTTGAACAGACGCGGAATGTCGGAAAGAAACACCGGTGTGTAATCGCCGTACCCCTCCTGGATTACTTCGCGCACGTTGTCGGCGATAAAAAAACTGTTTACCCGGAACTTGTCCTGGAGTTTCTTGTGCGCGTACGGCGCTTCACCAAACGTGAGGAGGTGGGTGATTTCGACATCGGCCAACTGGCCCGCCCGCGCCGTCAGCGCGTTAACAAGCGTTTGCGGCATGGCACACCCAGTACCGATAAAAACGCGCTGCCCCGGTCGAACGCGCTTCACGGCAGCTGACGCCTTGCTGATCATGTCCTTGTAATTTTCCTGCCAGTTTTCGTCGGTTCCCATTTTGATTTCATCGCTCATGTGTGTTACCTGCCCGGTTAAACGGGATATGTCCTTCTTTGTTTATCCGTCTTTTTTCATTTCCACCGTCATGCGGGCATCGGCCACCCACGCATCCGATCCCTCCGGCCCCACAATAAACGGGTTGATATCCAGCTCCTGAATCTGAGGAAAATCCGTACCGATCTGACTGATCCGCTGGAGCCCGCTTGCAATGGCGTCGAGGTTGACCCTGGCCTGACCACGCGCGCCTTCCAGCAGTGCATAAGAACGCGTTTCGCGCAGCATCTGCATTGCTTCGTCGTGTGTGATCGGCGCCAGGTGAAAAGTGATATCCTTCATCACTTCCACAAAAATTCCGCCCAGGCCAAACATCAGCATGGGACCAAACAGCGGATCGCGCGACATACCCAGGATGATCTCGCGTCCGGGAGGGCACATCTTTTCGAGGTAAACCCCGTCGATCCGGGCTTCCGGATAACTCCGTTTCACGCGCAGCATCATCAGGTCAAACGCGTCCTGTACGGCCTGGCCGCTGTACAGGTTCACCTTGACGCCGCCAACGTCCGACTTGTGTACGATGTCCGGCGACACGATTTTCATCGCTACGGGATAGCCAAACCGTTCCGCGTACTCAACGGCCTGATCGGCTCCTGTCACCAGCCGGCCTTCCGGCACGTTAAAGTCGTACGCGCGGAGGATCTCCTTACCCTTGACCTCGCCCATCTGCGAGATTCCAGCCCTTGTCAGCCGGGTGAGAATCCGCTCGACGCGCCGCCGGTTCACCGGAAACCGGGTCACCACCCGCGGCGGCCGGCGGCGCCAGGCGGCGTAGTCGCACATCGCGCGTAACGTTTTGGCCGCGCGCTCGGGTGACGGGTAGTCGGGCAGGTTACATTTTGTCAGAAATTCCCTGCCCGGGGTCACGTCGGATCCTCCCATAAACGCGGCCAGCACCGGTTTTTCTCCCCGGGCGGCACAATGCGCCACAGCCTCGGCTGTCTCCAGCGGTTTGGTCATCGCCTGGGGCGTGAGGATCACGATAATCGCGTCGATAGCTTCGTCGGCCTGGGCGGCGGTTATAGCCGCGGCGTATCGATCGGGGTCGGCGTCACCCAGTACGTCGATCGGGTTGATCGCGCTGGCAGCCGCCGGGAGGGTTTTCCTCAATTCGTCCATCGTTTTTTCCGACAACCTGCTGACGATCAGCCCGGCGCTTTCACAGGCATCGGCAGCCATAATCCCGGGGCCACCGGCGTTTGTAATGATGGCGACTCGTTCCCCTTGCGGCAGGGGCTGCATGTAGAGCGCCGTGGCGTAGTCGAACAGTTCCTCGAAGTTTTCCGCCCGTATCACACCGGACCTTTTGAACGCGGCGCCGTATGCGATGTCGCCACCGGCAAGGCTTCCGGTATGCGACGACGCGGCCTTGGCGCCCGCCTGTGTCGTACCGACCTTCAGAATCACTA
>CAYUDF010000178.1:0-6335 GCA_964443465.1 uncultured bacterium | reverse complement strand
TCGTGAATCAATTGCGCGGCGGTTTTCAAACCAAAAACTCCCCTGTCGGGGGAATACAGGGCGAGCGACGTATCGTCGCAGGACGTTTCTATACCCAGTGTAACCATTGGTACGCTATTCGACGGGAGAATCGTCGCGGGGTGGATTACAGGACGCTGTCGCCGCTCTCGCCCGTGCGGATACGGATCGCGTCTTCCACTGTAAGAATGAAAATCTTGCCGTCGCCCACCTGTCCGGTGCGGGCCACCCGGGTGATCACCTCAACCACTGAATCTACCAGGTCGTCCGGAACAACAACCTCCAGTTTGCTCTTGGGCAGAAAATCGACATGATACTCACTGCCCCGGTAGAGTTCGGTGTGGCCTTTCTGGCGGCCGAATCCCTTGACCTCGGATACGGTGATCCCCTTTACCCCGATTTCCATCAGGGCCGATTTCACATCGTCCAGTTTGAACGGCTTTATGAATGCTTCAACTTTTTTCATGATTTGTATCGCGTAGTTTAAGGTAGCCGAAAGGTTTAAGCAAGTGATATGTTGTCAGTTGCCATAACAAACTTGAGGCGGGACAGCGATGACGGGCACTCCCCGTACAATTATCCGGCAACTCGCCGGCGACATTGTGGAACAACAGCTGCGAGCGGCGGACGACCATCTGCCGGTTTCGGGAACGCCGGAAACCGTCACCGACGGCCTCTCCGGCGTCGGCTTCACTACGTCCACATCGGTCGCCGACAGCTTCTACAACCTCGTCTCCCGCCTGTGTATCAACGAAGCCGCGGAAGAGAAATTTACCGATATCGTACTGGCGTGTCTCGATTCGCCTTTCCCCGACTCCGCGTTGATCAACCTGCGCCGTTTCCTGGAGAATTCCGGCAGCCCTGCCGTATTCCTGGACACCATCACGCAGGCGCCACCCGTTTTTGATATGCTGATCACGACCTTCGGGTCGAGCCAGTACATGGCCGATATCCTGATCCGCAATCCCGGGTACCTGTACTGGCTGATGGACCACGGCACGTGGGCGACGGAGGATACCGCAGAACAGTTCACCGATTCGATGCGAAACGAAGCGGACCTGTTTGGCAGCACCGAGGGAAAACTGAACGCGCTTCGGCGCGCACACCGCAAGGAACTGCTCAAGATCGGGGTTCGCGACCTGCTGGGCGAAACCTCTACAGAAGAAATTACCGAAAAACTGAGTAACCTGGCGGACAGTGTCGCACAGGTCGTGCTGGAAGTTGTCGCCGTCGAACTCGATCCGGACAAAAAGCACGGCCCCGACAACGGCGGCGGGATAGCGGTGATTGCGATGGGAAAACTGGGCGGCCGTGAACTCAACTACAGTTCGGATATCGACTTGGTTTACGTTTGCGAAAACGTCGATGACGAAGGAATGGAATACTACGTCAAGCTTACCCGGGCTTATACATCGGCGCTGTCCGAGATGACGGCCGAGGGGTATTTTTATCGCGTCGACCTCAGGCTCCGGCCGGACGGCCGGTCGGGCCCCCTGGTCAACAGCGAGACATCCATGCGGATTTACTACGAGAACCGGGGGCGGCCATGGGAATTCCAGGCGATGCTCAAGGCGAGGGCCATCGCGGGCGACCTGGCGCTCGGGCAGCGTTTTCTCGGGGCGGTGTCCAACCTGGTGTTCAACCCGTCGCTGCCGTACTCGCCCCTGGAAGATATCGCCCGCATGCGCGTGCAGATCAGGGAGAACATACCCGAACGCGAACGCTCCCTGAACATCAAGCTTATGTCGGGCGGCATCCGCGACATCGAATTTACGGTGCAAACTTTTCAACTCCTGCACGGCCACAACTATAACGAACTACGGACTCCAAACACTCTTGTGGCCCTGTCGCACGTTGAGAGGCTCCACCTGATCAAGGACTGGGAATCCGAGAATCTCGCGGCGGCATACCGATTCTTCAGGCTGGTTGAACACCGTCTCCAGATGATGCACCAGATCAAAACCCACTCGGTGCCCGAATCACCCGAAGAAACCGCACTGCTCGCCCGGCGCGTTTCCAAAGGGCCGCTTGGGGAGTACACAGCGGAATCTTTTCTGGAAACGCTTTCCAAACACCTGAACAACGTGCGGACATTCAGTGACAGCTTTTTCTCCGGCGAAGACGTACACCCCCATTCCGTGCTCCTTCTTTTGCCCGAAGACGATGAACGCGCAAAAGCAATCATTGGTCACCTGGGAATCCGGGACGTCCGGCGGGCTATGCACGTGTTACACACGATGGCATACGGATCATTTCCGCACCTGCACAACCGGTCGACGAGGACGGCGTTCGAGCAGTTGCTGCCGTATCTACTCGAAGATATCGCCGAAACGGGAGATCCAGACCGAACCCTGGTGAACCTGTCGCTCCTGGCAGAAGCCAGCCGCAGCGAAGCGGCAATTTACAACCTGTTGAAAGACTCTCCATCGGCGCGCAAGCGGGTGGTGGCTATCGCCGGGTGTTCGTCGTACCTCACGCGCCAGTTGTGCAACCAGATGGAATACTTTGAACCATTTATTCTCGAACCCATGCCGAGGGTGGACGACTCCATCAAGGAAATTGCCGAAAGGATCATCACGTCCGGCCACGCGGCGGTACCCGGCGACAAGCGGGCCGAGGAGTGGCGTAACCGCCAGCGCGAATGGCTCGAAAGGGTGCGCGTCGCCGGTTTTCTCCAGGACCACACGGTCAAACGGATGGCGGGCATCTTACCCGCCGATCTGACAAAAGCCGTCCGGACACTGGTGAAAACAGTTTTTGACAACACCTTCACACGCAAGGAGCGCGTTACCCTGTTTGCGCTCGGTTCGTTTGCCGTGGGCGAACCCCGGTTGTTCAGCGACCTGGACGTGATCGTAGTAACTGAAGACGCGGACATTCCGCGGATTACCACCAAGATTCAGAGAATCAACAAGTGGCTCGGAGAAGGGAACATCATCAAACTGGACTTTCGCCTGCGCGGTGAAGGCGCCAGTGCCCCGCTGGTCCACGACATCGAATTTTACAAGCAGTACTTTGAATCCCGAATGTCCCTGTGGGAACGGATTGCTTTTGCCAAATGTCGTTTGTGGTGGGGAGACGAACAACTTGCGTTCCGGTTTTTTGACTCGCTGCGTCACACCTTTGACCGGCCGTTCATCCCGGGCGAAATTGCTTCCCTGTCGAAATCGCGCAAGTCAATTGAATCTCTCGCCCGTCAGACCCACGGCAACCTGGAAACGAAACGATCCGCCGGCGGCCGCTACGACATCGAGTACCTTACGGCCATCGGGCTTGCGGAAACTGCTCCCGGCGAATCCTACGACTTCGCACTCAACACATACGGACGCCTGGGCATGCTGCAACAGAACGGCGTACTGGACGAACCGGATTTCGAGACGATGGTCGGAGCACTGACGCTTTTTACCGAAGTCGAATACATGATGGAGTTGCAGGAATTAAAGCTGCCCCGGTCCGCCGAAAAGGCGGAAGAACTGGAATGGTATCTGTCGCGGTCGCTTGAGTTCTGGGAAAAGCCGGGGTTGGATGATGTCTCGGGGGCGGTAGGCCGGGCAAAAACGGCCGTTCGCGACTGCTTTGACCGGTTTATCGGCGAGAGGCTGTAGCCGGGTTTTTCTGCGTGAGTTATATCGGCGCCTCGACCTCCCGCTCCAGGATGTTGCGGATTCTTTCGAGCCGGCCACCGGTCTGGATCTTCTTCCCTTTTTCGTCGCTCACGTAAAATGAATCGATCGCCCGGTTGGCTTCGGTCGATATCCTGGCGCGCCAGATCTCCAGCCCTTCCGTCGAAAGCGCGCGGGTGATCCTGAACAGCAGGCCGGGCACATCCTGTGCGAACACATCAATAATGGTAAAATCCCCGGACAGGTCGTTCTCAAACTTGACCTTTGGTTTCACGGGTATTCCGGCGCCGCGCGTACGTCTCCAGCGATTGGCGTGCGATCCGGTGGCCGCGTCGAGGTCGAGTTTTTCGTTGATGACGTTCTCGATATCCCTTTGAACTCCGGCGGTGCGTTCCAGAAAATCCTCGCTGTCCACGTCTGCCCCGTTATCTGCATCGAGAAGATCTCCGACGTCAAACACGTCGATAACCACGCCGTCCTTCCGTGTAAAAGCGTAGGCGTGCAAAATATTGAAGTTGTTGATCGAAAGCACCCCGCACATCTGCGACAGGCGGAAGGGCTGGTCGTGCGTACAGAACGTAAACTCGTGCTGCCCGTTTCTGCGGCGGTGCGCCGCTACCGCGCGGCGTTCGTTGAGGGCTTCGACCATTTCCATGTGCCGACTGACCTGCCGGTCATCCATGGTGAGCAAATAACCGCCTGGCAGCAGGTCCATGTGTGCGAGCGCGCGGTCCCTCTCCGCTCCCGGGTCAAAAGCGGCGAGAAGGCTTCGTTTGTGCGCTTTGTATACGGCCTCCGGCGCCTTTTCCTTCTTTTCTATAAACTCATACGCCCTGAGGTAGAGCCCCCACAGCAAACTTTTTTTCCACTGGCTCCACACCACAGGTGACGTCGCCTTGTAGTCGGCGTATGTCAGCAGGCACAGTGCCTTGAGGTTCGAGCGCGTGTTTACCCGCTTGCAAAACGTCGTCAACGTACCGATGTCCGTGTGGTCGCGCCGCTGGCTGAATGTTGACATGATCAAATGTTGCCGGATCAGAAACGTGACAAATTTAATCTCGGACTCGGGAATGTTCATACGCCCGAGAATTTTCCGTGACAGTTCGGCGCCTTTTTTCGCATGTCCGTGGCCTTCGATTTTCCCGACGTCGTGCAACAGGGCCGCCAGGTACAGCGGTCGCTTGTCCCCGATCTCCGAATAAAGACGGACCATCGGATCCTTCGGGTCCCGATCCGGTGCGTCCAGATCCAGGATGTTTTCAAGCACGCGGAAGCTGTGCTCGTCGACCGTGTAATGGTGATACAGGTCGTAACGCTTGAGGCAGGTTAACTGGTTGTACTCGGGTATGATCCGCCCGAGAAACTGTGATTCGTGGAGCGCCCGGACAACCAGGCCGAGGTTTTTACCGTCGCGAAGCAGGGCGGCAAATGCCAGTCGCATCTTTCGCGTCGCACTTGCGCCCTTCAGCGTGTCGGTGAGCACGACCTCGAGGCGCCGGCGCAGCGCGCGGTCCAGCGGGAGCCCCGCCTGCTGCTGCCGTTCGAACACATAAAGCGGTTCGTTCTGCAGTTTCGTGCGACTGAGACGGACGGAAAGTGTGTTTTTCCTCCGGACGGGTTTTCGTCCCACCAGAATGCCGACATGCTCGCCCTTGTGCAGTTCGTTGATAACATCTTCGGTGATGCGGTATATCACGCGTGTGTGAAAATAGTAGTCGCGCATGAAATACTCAACGTCCAGCTGACCACCCCTGGCCTTGTACCCCAGGGCCCGCGCGAGTTTCCGCTGCATGTCCACTGTTAGCTGGTCCTGCTTGGAGCGGGTCAACAGGTGCAGTTCGATACGAACCCGCAAAAGAAAATCATACGCGGTTTCCAGATCGCGCTGTTCCCCGCTGAGTAATAACTTCTTTTTTCGTAACGCGCTCAGACCGCGCTTTCCGTGCCCCACCTGTCCGAGCCACACCAGCGTCTGGTAGTCTCGCATTCCGCCGGGGCTCGCCTTCACGTTGGGTTCGATCAGCTGAAAACTGTCGCCGTATTTGTTGTGCCGTAACAGTGCGTCGTGAATCTTGCGCCGGAGGTACTCGTCGCGCTCGTCGCGCCGGATACGCGATATTTGCCGCTCGATCGCCTTTGCCACGCGCCGCGAACCGCACACCCAGCGGCTCTCGATCACCGCCGTTTTTGTATCCATGTGACGTTTTAGTACGGACTCGCTCTCCACGAGGGATTCGACCACACTTCCCAGCTCGAAACCGACGTCCCACATGTAACGGATAAACGCCCCGGCGACTTCGTCGACGGTGGGTGTTTTTTTGCGGCAAACCACCAGGATATCGATATCGGAGAAAGGCGCCAGTTCGGAGCGACCGTAACCGCCCATCGCGATCACGGCGATATCGGCTTTTTCGGGCGACACGCCGCTTTCCTGCGCGGCGCGTTGAAACAAAAGGCCGGTGATTGTATCGACCATCCGGCTGTAGCTGGTAACGAACTGTTTTCCGGAGGTTTTTGGTGAGCGACTGTCAACGAGTGGTTTTGTAAGGAGGGTCAGGTAGTGTTTTGTCTCCCTGACGAAATCCTCCCTGGACGTGGGCAGGATATCGTGCCCCTCTCTCTTATCCATACGCGGATTCATGCCGCATATTATACGGCGAAAGCCCTCCGCCCGGACAAGCACTATATCCCCGC
>CAYUDF010000177.1:0-6338 GCA_964443465.1 uncultured bacterium | reverse complement strand
CGGTTGTGCAGACGGCGGGCAACTCGTACGACGACGACCCGCTCCTGCCCCCGGTCACGCCCCGGGACATCTACTACTACACTGCGTTTGCCTACGACTGCGCGGGCAACTACTCGGTATACGATGTTGCGGCTTCCGACCGGGCCACCAACTACTGGCTGGGCGACATCGACTCGACCGGTACGGTGGCGACACCCGACCTGATCACGTTCTCCGGAACGTACGGGACGATCGAAACCGGTCCCGGTTTTGTGGTGGAAGCCGATTTTGGTCCGACGGATGACTGGTCACGGTTCGGTATCCCGCTGCCCGACGACGCCATCCAGTTTGAGGACCTGATGATCTTTGCGATGAACTACGGCAACGTCACAGCTGCCGGCGCACCCGTACTGGCCAGGACGGACGGCCGGGCGTTGCGCGACGCGGTGACGTTTGGTATCGGACAAACCGACGGACGGACTTCGGACGGATCGATCACGCTGGCCGTGAACATCCTGAACAATGCCGAAGCGCTCAAGGGTATTCGACTCACCGTTGAATACGGTGTCGGTAACCATCTCGTGGGTGTCGAGAAGGGCGGACTGCTGTCGGGTAAGGGACAGACGTTCTTCGGGACGATACCCGCCGGTCCGGGCCGTGTGTACGTCGACATCGCCGCGCTGGGCACGGGCATTGCGCTCGACGGATCCGGCGAGGTCGCGCGTCTGGTTGTGCGTCCCGGCGGCACCGAAGCGGTGCAGGTACGCCTCGTCCAGATGGATCTGCGCGACGTCAACAACGAACGCGACGTGATCGAAGCCGCCGGTGGCGGTAACCATTACGTCCCGACGGTATCGTCGCTCGTGCAGAACCACCCCAACCCGTTTAACCCCAGTACCACGATCTCGTACGACGTGGCGACACCGGGTCTGGTGTCCCTGCGGATCTACGATGTATCGGGACGCCTCGTGCGTACGCTGGTGGACGAATGGAAGGGTGTCGGACGTTTCGACCAGTTGTGGGACGGAACGGACAACAGAGGTACCACCGTTACTTCCGGTGTTTATTTCTACCGGATGACGGCGCCCGGGTATAAATCAATGACCCGGAAGATGTTGTTGCTTAAATGACGCACCTTAATGTTCTGTAATTCGCGTTACACCCCGAGAACGCCGCGACGGAAGTCGTGGCGCTCGAAGGGGTGTGAGAGCTAATAACTGTGGAGTAACAAAAATGGGTAAAGGGTTTCTGCGGGTGATGGTGTTCGGATTTGCGCTGTTGCTGACCGGTGTGATATCGGGCGGTCCTCCCGCTGTAGGGGTCGGAACGGCCGCCACTGGAAGCGTTGATGTACAGTTATACCCTCGACACTCGTACGTCGCGCCTGCCGGGTTGTGCACTTTAGAAGTGTTCGTCACCTCACCTGCGGATTCCCTTGCCTGTATGGAGTGTTTCGTCCAGTACGACAACACGTTGCTGACACTTGTATCGGTCTGGGAGGGCACGCTTTTTACGGGCGCGCCCTACCCGACGTTCATGGACACGACACACGTATCGCCGGATACCGTGTCGGCCGTCGACTGCGTTCTGGGTTACCAGAGCTATTTCCTGGCGCCGGGGGACCTGGTGCGGTTCGTTTTCCGGGCGGAACAGGCCGGCGTGGCCGGTGTGCATATCGCCTCGATACAGGTGTGGGATATCGACCGGCAAGAGTTGTTTCCGGTTGTGGACCCCAACGCGTGGATCCACATCGGGTCGCCGCCGACCGGTGCCAGAACGCCGTCAGCCGGCGGTTCATTCGAATGTTATCCCAATCCGTTTAACCCGTCGACGACGCTCGAGTTGAACCTGCCGCCGGGAGAAGTCAATGATATTGACGTGTCGATCTATTCGCCGGCGGGCCGGAAGGTTACGACGCTGTTCCGGGGGAACGGTGAGACCGGAAACAACCGGTGGGTGTGGTGCGGAACAGACGGTTCGGGGCGTAGGGTTGCCTCCGGCGTATATTTTGCCGTGGCACGCACAGAAGGTGCGATTTATAAAACCAAACTTGTACTCATTGAATAGCGAGGAATACCCGTGAAGATTCATCCGATGAGATACTGCATCGTTACAATGTTTCTCTTGATGCTGTTGGCCGGTAACGCGTCGGCCGGTACCGGATTGCAGGTGTCACCTGACACTTCAAACGTTCTTGTTGATGACACATTTCAGATTCAGATTTATATCGATGCCTCGATCAACAGCCTGATGGGATATGACATCAAGGTGGCATTTGACTCGTCCGTTGTGGAAGTGATCAGTGTGGACGAGGGTTCACTGCCCGGCAGTGGGGGCGTACCGACTTTTTTTCACTGGTTCGATGCCGGTTTGCCGTCTGATACCGTTCTTGTCAACGGCGCCGTACTGGGCACAACCGTCGACGGCCCCGGAGTGTTGTTCACGATCACTTTCAAGGCGCTGCGTGTCGGCACGACGCCCGTGTCATTTATACGGTACGAGTTGCGCGACGGCGTGAACGTCGTGATATCTCACGTCACTACCGATGGTTATATTGTTGTGGACGCGGCGATTCCGGTACGTACGGTTACATGGGGGGAGATCAAGAACCTCTATCGTTAGATTTAGTAGATATTATTGATATATCTCCTTTCCTTCGGACAAATCCGTCCTGTAAAATCATCCTGCCCGGTCGATTGTAACTACGCCCGTCTCCAACCAGACAATCAGAAGAGGTCGCAATAGATGAGAACGCCCATAACAACCATTGCGTGGATTTTGCTGGTCCTGACAACAATTGTGATGATCGACTGTTCCGACGAGGACTCGGTGCTCGAATCCACTCCGAGCAAGCAGGTCATCATGCCCCTGGCAACCGGAAACACATGGACTTACGTCGATTCTGTGTGGTGGGGATCAAATACTCCCTACGAGTTGCAATCCACTTTGGTTGTGACCGGCCAAACCAGCGTGACCATCGACACGACCGTTTACGACGTATACACCATGTCGTTACAAGATCCGATATTTATGTTGACCACCGAACTCTATCTCAGAAACGAAGCGGATGGCCTGTGGCAACTGGGTGTCAAGTGTCCGAACAGTACCGAGCTGCAGCGGTCGATGTACTTTATGTATCCGGGGACGACGGGCGACGTGTGGATTAAAAACTGGATAGTGTGTTCGAGCGGCGACCCGTCGAGCAACGGTATGGATTCGGTGACCGTGATGTCGACAAATCACGCAGTGGATACACCGCTGGGGTTGTTTTCGTGTTACCGCTATCTCGAGCAATACGACACCCCGTTCGGCAGGTTCGAGATCGAACAGTTTGTGGCGCCGGATGTCGGTATCATCGCTACAAACATGGCCGTGATGGGATTTATCATTAAAAGACGTCTCAGCAGCTACGACCTCAATTAACGTAACAATATATATAACAGTGCAATAGGGATTAAATACGCCTGGGCGGGATTTTGTGGGTTGACAAAAAGGTGTGAGTAGTACATACTACTCATATATGGAAGTCGACACCATAAAAACGAGGAAATGAATCATGGAAACTAGCCAGTTCGGACCCTACATCAGAGAAAAGAGGGAATCACTCAAAGCCACAGACCGGGCGTTTTCGGTGAGGCAGGTGGCAGAGAGGGTAGGCCTGGAACCGTCGTATCTGAGCAAGATCGAGCGGGGAGAGCAGGCCCCACCCTCGGAACCGAAAATCCGCGCGCTGGCGGAAGACCTTCGGGAAGACCCCGATGTGTTGCTGGCGATGGCGGGCAAGGTATCCACCGATTTGCAGGAAATCATTCGAAAACGTCCGGCCTTGTTTGGCGAACTGATCCGGGAAATGAAAATGATGCCGGATCATGCGGTGCTTCGCGTAGTCCGCGAAGTTCGCGATGGCGATTGGTAGACTGATGGGCACCAGCCCCAAAAAGGAGAAATTAAAATGATAGAACTCAGACAAGAATCGTTGAAGTTTTCGTTCCCGAACGTACACCCGGACGCCAACCTCAGTATCGATTTTCAACGGACACTCCGTATCCCCGACGACGGCAGGGACCATTTTCTGCCACCGGGCCTGGGCAGGTTCCCGTTGCGTCACGTCGACGATTACGCCAACAACGTTCCCGCCTCGTGGATCCGTCAAGGCGGCGTGATGATGCCGATGTACCAGTCGGAAGCGATGTGGCTCAACTTCAATCCGGCTCACGCGCGTGATCACAGCACTTCCTACCCGTTTGCCATAAAGATCGCGACGGGCAAGATCAACGCCATTTCGGGTGACGAGTGGAGCAACAGACTCAACCGGAATCCTCAGGACTACGTGGTTGCACCCGAACAACCGTGGCTGGACGGCTACTGCGTGGAGCAGGGAATCATTCGCCAGTTTGTGTCGATGCCGCTGGGGTCGGGTTACAGCGCCGAAGAGCAGATCACCGGTAAGGGTGAATACGGCGGCCTGCAGATCATCGTGTACCCGATGAAAAAGGAAGTGTTCGAACGAAGATTTCCGAAGGTAACGATGCGTTACTATTCACGCAATTTGCCGGAAAGCGTGGACGATCGCTTGGCCTGTGCATCCCCGGATATGGGTCTCGCGCCCGGTGGCCGCATGCGCCAGGAAATCTTCGACGACCCGTTTAACATCAATGACTGGGATCTGCAGAATGGTAGCCGCTGCTTTATCCACATCGCCAACTCGCTGGTGTGGCGCGCAATCACCGGTGAGCAGCCCCCGACGACCCCGCCGACATCGAGGGAGTATTCAAATGCGGGCCTGCCGTGGTTCGACTACTACGACGATTCGGCCACTGCGGTCGAAGGCTCGGATGTACTCGATCAGCTGAAAAGTGTGCTGCAGATGGGGCACGAGAAGGGTGATGCGCCACTTCCGGAAAACGAGTCCATGACTCCCGAGAGGATTATTCAGTTTCGACGAGACTTGAAAAAAGGCCAGGTCCGTGAAGGCGACTGGGCCTGAGAATATCGCAGGGAAGCCCGTCACTTACTCAGCGGTAGCCCGCCCGTCCCGGTTGATTGTTTCGGCCGGGGCGGGCATAGCGATTATGCTGCAGCCGTAGGCTGTCAGTATAAATCACTATTCGCCATGCCGCCATAAGGTCGGCATGGCGAATTGTTGTATCGTTGCGGGAGAACCGCTGTGCAGGTCTTTGCCGATGGAAACTGTGCACAGTGATCGTTTGCCGGAGTAGCTGGCGTCGAAACACAACATCGATCCTTCGCGATCCCATCTCGGATGGAGATCGACTTTCCAGTGGCGGTACTGGTCGCGGGTGGAAAACTTCTTCGAAGCCTTCAGACGCGCGATCTCGTATTTCATTTTTTGCTGGAAGTCATACAGGTACAGCGATGCCAACCGGAATCGATCGGGGTAGCTGTCCGTTACCATCCACCGCCCGTCCGGTGCAAACGACGGGTGGCCGTCGGAATCGAAAATATCCTGACCTATTACAGAATAATCTTCGGTACTGTCGCGAAACAGCACATAGCGGTCGCCGTGCCCGGCGACCCGGCAGTACGCAAGCACGTGATTCTCGTCGCGCCAGCACAGGTGTGACACCATTCCCGCTGTTGGAAAGATATGAATATTCCCGCCGTCGAGGTCGGCCGTTATCATACGCGACCAGCGCAGCCGTACGTCGTCCTTGACCCAGCGGTGCAGAAACACGAATCGCCGGTTCGACGGTGAAAACTGGCAGTGGCTGAAGTAGTGGCGCGATCCATCCATCGACGGTTCCGGCGCGATGGCAGCGATATCCGCAATCGAAAACAGAAATCTGGTTTCGCCACTCTCCAGGTCGACGATACCCAGGCCTGAGTCTTTTGGCACGGGATTGTCGATCGACTTGTCGTTTCCGTTAATGTAACCGTAACCCGGCATGTACTGGTTTACCCTTGGAAAGCTGTAACTGACCGCGTGTCGCCCGTCCAGGCTCACCGCTCCAACGGGGGCGGCGATTGTCCGCGTTTGTGACGTTTCCACGTTGTGAATACGCGCGACCAGAGCCCCAGAATCGAAATCGTTATATATCAACTCGGGGTTGGATCCGCGCCACTGCAGATTGCACCCCAGGTGCCAGTTCCACGCGAGTGTGTGACCGATGGGGTGGAAATCGAGGAAGTCTTTTCCGTCAAAGTACCCGACTTCCAGCTTGTCGTCGGTACGCGGCATCCGGAGAGGGATGTCAAAATGCCCCGCCGCCAGCTTCGAATTGTCGGGTGAGAAGGGACTCTTGTCGTGAAACCCGAAAAAGTACCCGTCACGGCGCACGATCGGGTACGCGCTCCGTTCGGAGGCGACTGGTACCAGGTCGCATAGCGACTGGTAGGCG
>CAYUDF010000176.1:4770-6340 GCA_964443465.1 uncultured bacterium | reverse complement strand
ACGGTTCGCGCATGGAAAATAAAAACGCGTTCAGCGCTTCGGTGTAAATGCCGGGTAATTGTGCATCGAGAAACCGCCGGGTGATTTCTTCGTCGTCTTCCGACCGGATTGCAAAATCCAGCAGATCGTTTTGTTCGAGGAATTCGTCGTAAACATCGGACCCCAGAACAACGGAAGGCGGCACCGCGATACGCACGTTGCCATACTTTTTTTCCAGGGAATACGCGTTGATCAGTGAGTTGGCAAACCCCAACCCCCTCGCTTTGCCGCCGAGCGACCCGCCACCGATCCGGGCAAAACTCCTCAGTTCGTCGAACGTGTCCGGATCAAAATCAACAATGGATCCGCGATGCTGCTCGCGGCGATGTTCCCTGAGCTGGCTGATCAGATACTCGCGCAACCCCGACATCGTGTCAAAATCCTCCAGCTTGACGGGCCGGAGCCGGTGGGCGAGCAGAAACTCGGTGCGCGATTTGAGCCAGATCGAAAAATCGTTTCTCGCGCTGTGATACTCCACGCTCTCGTCCGGCACGACGTAGAGCTGGTCCTCGAGGGAACGCAGGTCGCTCGCCCGGCCGACCACTGCGCCGTCCCTCAACTTGAATATGAAATCACCGAATCCGAAGTGATGGACCATGAACTGTTTCAAATCATGGAGCAGAACCGCCGAGCCCTTCTGCAGAAACTGCGCGCCCAGTTCCTCCGCTTTGTCGCGCGCCGACACGTCCGACGACTGCAGCAACACAGGGATGTCCGCGTGCGACTTTCTAATCTGGCGCGCCAGTTCGAATCCGGCATTTTTGTCGGGTTTTCCGCCGCGTGGAAACCGGATATCTGATATCACTCCAAGAATATTGGAGTGATAGGTCTCGAAGTAGCTCCACGCTTCCTCGTAGGTGCTGCAGAGAATAATCTTGGGGCGCGCGCGCATACGCAGCAACCGGTGGGCGGGATTAATGCCCTCTGTAATCAGCGCGGTTGTGTGCTCGAGTACTGCCGTATATATGAGAGGAAGATAAGAAGAGTAAAATTTTACATTGTCTTCGATAAGAATAATCGACTGGACACCCACCAGGCGGGTGTCTGGTTCGATGTTCTTTCGGTCTTCGACAAACTTGATAATGGCCAGGAAAATCCGGAAATCCCCCTGCCAGATAAACACCTTGTCGAATTCAGCGACGTCGCCGGTGGTAACAAGATCGTTGAGTTCGCGGCTGTCGAACGTGAGCAGCACGATCGGGGTTTCCACCCCCACCCGCTTGATCTTTTTTGCCAGGTCCCTGGCATGCATGTCGCCCGCTCGCAGGGACGTGATAATGAGGTCAAACCTGTTCGGCTCGGTCGCCAGCGCAACCGCCTCACTGCCCCTGGAAACCCGGGTGATCTGGGGCATGTGGGTCAAACCGAGACCAAGATACTGGCTCAACAGAGATTCATAAAAACCACCGTCTTCGGACAGGATAAACGAGTCGTACAAACTGGATACCAGTAGAATCTCGCGTACACGGTGCGGCATCAGGTCCTGGAACCGCCGAAATCTCGTCGACTGGCCGTGTTCGAATTCGTATTC
>CAYUDF010000176.1:0-4670 GCA_964443465.1 uncultured bacterium | reverse complement strand
CCTACACAACGCCATGATCGATCATCGTGTCGGCCACCTTGAGGAAACCGGCAATGTTGGCGCCGTCGACGTAGTTGTCGCCGGTGCTGAACTCTTTACTGGCTTCGAGGCTGGCTTTGTGGATCGATTTCATGATGCCTTGAAGTTTCTGGTCCACTTCTTCGCGGCTCCACGAGAGACGCATGCTGTTCTGTGACATTTCCAGTCCGGAAACGGCCACGCCGCCTGCGTTGGCAGCCTTGCCCGGTCCGTAGAGCAGCTTGTTCTCGATGAACACTTCGACAGCGTCCGGAACCGACGGCATGTTGGCGCCTTCGGAAACAACACGAACGCCGTTCTTGACCAGATTGTCGGCGTCTTTTTTGTTGATCTCGTTCTGGGTGGCTGACGGAAACGCACAGTCGGCCTTGTGATCCCACAGCGGATTGTAGTCGAGGTTCGAGTCGACCGGCGTGTAGACGGCGGACGAGAACTTGTCGGCGTACTCTTTGATGCGTCCGCGACGGACGTTCTTGAGGTCCATGACCCAGGCCAGTTTTTCGCGGTCGATACCGGCTTCGTCGTAGATACATCCGCCCGAATCCGACATGGTGACAACTTTGCCGCCGAGGTCGAGAATTTTTTCGGTGGCGTACTGCGAAACGTTACCCGATCCCGACACGATACAGGTCTTGCCTTCGAGGGAGTCGTCTTTGGTCCCCAGCATTTCGGCGGCGAAGTAAACCGCGCCGTAACCGGTCGCCTCGGGACGAATCAGCGAGCCGCCCCAGTTGAGGCCCTTACCGGTGAGAATACCGGTGAACTCGTTGCGGATCCTCTTGTACTGGCCGAACATGAAACCGATTTCGCGGGCACCCACGCCGATATCGCCGGCGGGAACGTCCGTGTTCGGTCCAATGTGGCGCTGGAGCTCGAGCATGAAGCTCTGGCAGAAACGCATGACTTCGTCGTCACTTTTGCCTTTGGGATCAAAGTCTGAACCGCCCTTACCGCCGCCCATCGGCAGTGTGGTGAGGCTGTTTTTGAATACCTGCTCGAAGGCGAGGAATTTGAGGATGCCGAGGTTTACCGAAGGATGAAAACGCAGGCCGCCTTTGTACGGTCCGATTGCGCTGTTCATCTCGATACGGAAACCACGGTTGATCTGGACTTCGCCTTGGTCATTTGACCAGGGAATACGGAACATGATGACGCGTTCAGGCTCGATAATCCGCTCAAGAACTTTATGTTTGCGGTATTCGGGACGAGCGTCCAGAACGCGAACGACTGAATCGGCGACTTCCTGCACCGCCTGGTGAAATTCGGGTTCGGCAGGGTTCTTTGCTTTGACCTGAGCCATCAGATCGGACACGTAATTAGACATTCCTCTCTCCTTCTATAACGTCTGTTTAATGACGAAATTGGTTTAATGAGTTGAAACTATAACTAAACTCCAGGCGACGGGTTAGCCTGATCGCGCCTGTTCGGAAAAATTGAAGATAATAAAAAAACCAACACAGACAGTGTTGTTTCGCGATTGCCCAAATCTCCCACTGGATAGCAGCTGGGCAGCTTATTTCCAACGAATCATACAACTTGCGCGTCCAATGTCAACCGTTTTTCTAAGGAAAGGGCCCAACAACTATCACGAATTAACCCCGGCTTTACTCCGTCTATTGTCAATTTTACCAGGCCCACAGTTTTGCTTGAGCTACGGCGTCGAAAGCCGTTGAACTTTTCATCCGCTTCCGGCATTATCGTTTGTTGGATTATTGATAACCCGGTCCCATTTATCCAGTTATCAGTCTCGATCAGATTTTATCTGAGAGGAGCCGTCGAAATGACCGATTCCATGCGCAGGCCGTACCTGGTTTTTGCCGCTCTAGCCTCACTGGTTATTGTTGTGGTGTCCGCCGCGGGGCCGGCAGCAGCCCAGGAGGTGTTCACCACCGAGGATCTGTTCAGCTATCAATACGTAACATCCACAAAGATCAGTCCGGACGGCGACTGGATCGCGTACACCGTTTCGGTCCCCCGCTGTATTGACGACAAGGCGGGAGGCCGATATACACACCTGTACGTCATGTCTGTCAAATCGGGAGAGAGCAAACCGTTCATCACCGGCAAGAACAGTGTCAGCGGCGTGCGATGGACTCCCGACGGGGGCGCGATCTCTTTTCTTATGACCCGGGGGGATAAAGCAAAACGGCAGGTGTGGACCATCCGGCGGGACGGGGGCGAAGCGACCCCGGTAACAAAGTCAAAATCGAGCGTTATCACGTACCGCTGGCACCCGCAGGGAACCGCCCTCGTCTACACGGCCGTCGCCCCGAGCAGCAAGCGCGAGAAGGCTCTGAAGAAGAAGGGTTACAATTTCACCTACTATGAAGAAAATCTGAAGCATCGCAACCTGTACATGCTCGCAATCGAGGGCTACAAGGCCACCGGCGAGCCAAAACAACTCACCGACGACATCACTGTGTGGTCCGTGGAATTCAGCCCCGACGGCAATACCCTCGCGTTGGGCGCGACCGACAAGAACCTGATCGATCACCGGTACATGTTCCAGAAGATACACCTCTACGATGTCCAGGCGGGGAGTTACCGGCTGTTCTCCAACAACCCCGGAAAGTTGGGAAATTTTGTATTCAGTCCGGACAGCAAACACCTGTCATACACCGCCGGATTGACGATTAACGACCACGCGGTCAGCCAGGTACTTGTCCAGTCCCTGGAGGGCGGCGAGACTCTCAATCTGACCCCGGAAAACTTCAAGGGACATATTTTCTGGACGGCCTGGAAGGACAACAATAACGTCATATACATGGCGGGCGAAGGCGTATGGAACACGATCAGTTCCGTCAAACGCGGGGGCGGCGACCGCAAGATCATTCTGCATTCCCGGGAAACGGAGGCTGTATTCGGCACGCCGAGTTACACGGCCGGTTTCAAGAAACTGGCGTTTGTCGGGTCCTCTCCGGCGGTGCCTGGCGAAGTCTACTACTGGCCCGGCAAAGGCAAACCAAAACGCCTGACGGAATTGAATCCCTGGCTGAAAGACCGAAAGCTGGGCAAACGGGAAGTTATCCGTTACAAGGCACGGGACGGCGTTGAAATCGAGGGCCTGCTGAACTATCCGGTGGATTATCAGCCCGGGACCCAATACCCGCTGGTGGTCGCTGTACACGGCGGACCCGAGTCCCACCACCGCAACGTGTGGCGGACCTATTACTCGCGCCCGGTCCAGGTGCTCAATGGACGCGGGTACCTGGTGTTTCTGCCCAACTACCGTGGCAGCACCGGTTACGGACTCGACTACGTGGCGCCGCATTTTGCCGACGCCGCGGGAGTCGAATTCGACGACATCGCGGACGGGATTAACTACCTCGTCGAACAGCGTATGGCCGATCCCGCCCGCGTCGGCCTGGGCGGCGGAAGCTACGGCGGTTATGCCGCCGCGTGGTTCGCGACCTACTACACCGACCTGGTGAAAGCGGCCGTAATGTTTGTGGGAATCAGCGACCTGATCAGCAAGCGCAGCACGACAGATATCGCGATGGAGGAGCTGTACGTCCACTCAGAAAAACCGCTGGAAGAGATGTGGGAGTTCAGCTTGAAGCGCAGCCCGATCTATTATGCGCACCAGAGTAAAACAGCCCTTCTTATCACAGGGGGCGCGGCGGACACACGCGTTCATCCATCGCAGAGTCTGGAGATGTACCGCCGCCTCAAGATAAACGACCACCCCGCCGTCCGCCTGGTTAAGTATCCGGGAGAGGGACACGGCAACCGCAAGATGCCCGGCCGCCGCGATATGGCCCTGAGAATACTCCAGTGGTACGACTGGTACCTCAAGGACAACAACCCGGTCAAAGGCGAGATGCCGCCGTGGGATATCAGCGATCAATACGGACTGGAACTGCCCGAATAGAGCCGGCCGTCCACATCCCAAAACAGAACGGCCGCCAGGTGAGTCACACCGGGCGGCCGTTCTGTTTCTGTGAAATCGAGTCAACCGGTAACCAGTTGCCACACCTGGGCGACCAGAAAACAAAGGACAAATCCCAGGGCCACCGGCAGTAGCGCGGATAACGTGGTCCACTTGCGCGATTGCGATTCTTTCCAGATCGTATATATCGTCGTGCTGCACGGATTGTGGACCAGGCTGAACAGCATCAGGTTGACGGCGGTGAGAAGCGTCCATCCGCCGGCGCGCAGTATCGATTCGGTATCGGATACCGAGTCGAGTTCGAACATCACACCGGCCCCTTCGCCGGCGCCAACGAGCCCGGTTGTCATGACGGTCAGCATCAACAGCGTCGGGATAACGATTTCGTTGGCCGGTATCGCCAGGATATAAGCGACCAGTATGACCCCGTTTAATCCGATAAAAAGTCCAAACGGATCGAGCGCGCCAACGACGTGTGTGGAAATGCTGGCGCCGCCAATCGTTATATTACCAGCCAGCCAGATGAGCGCCCCGGCGGGCATCGCAAATAGAATCGCACGCCACAGCACAATTACGGTTCTGTCGATCAGCGATGTGTAAATGATCCGCCAGATTCTGGGCGCCCGGTACGGCGGGAGTTCGAGGCTGAACGTGGAGGGCTCGCCACGGAGCAGTGTCCTGGACAATCCCCACGACACCGCAAACGTCAACCACACACCCAGTATGGCCACACCCACCACGG
>CAYUDF010000175.1:0-6360 GCA_964443465.1 uncultured bacterium | reverse complement strand
CCCCAGACGGCCGTCGATATAGAGCTCTACGACCTCGGTAATTCGGCAAACGCCGTTGGGGCCTATTCCGGAGAACGGTCGCCCGGCGTGACCCCGCGTGTCGGCGATACAGGTATGGACCATATCGACCGGAACGCGCTTTTTCTCACCCGCGGCCGGTATTATCTGAGGGCCATCGGGTCGGAAGAATCACCGGCGGTGCTCGCCCAGCTCCAGCTCATCCTGGATCGTTTTGATGCGGAGCTTCCCGGCGAACCGCTCCCGTGGGGATACGCGCTTTTTGTGGGCAAGATGGGCAAATCACCGGGATCAATTTCGTACGCTCCGGAAAACGCCTTCTCTTTTGGATTCGCGCGTAACGTTTATTCGGTCGAGGTCGAAGACGGCCTCGAGCTGTTTGTCACCCCCGGCGGTACCGGATCCGACGCGGAAGATCTGGCGGACCGGTTTATGGACGGATTCCGCAACTACGGTTCGGATGAAGGACAGTTCGTCAAGGATCGCTACCAGGGTACCTACGCGCGCACGATTACAGCCGGACCGTGGGTCGTCGGTTTTCTCCGCGCGACCGACAAGGACCATGCGCTGAGAGCGCTGGACGAACTGGCAAACGTTGTGGTCGATATGCCGCTGCCAGCGGTCACGGAAGAACCATCGGCCACGGACACCATCGAAGAAGATTACGGATCTGATGAGTACTGATAACAAGAACAACAACGGCGTAGAAGAGCTGGCAAACGAGAAGCGGCGGGCTTTCCTCAAGCAACTGGGGGCCGCATCCATTCTCGCCCTCGGCGCGGGATGGGCGGCGCTGGCGCCGCCGCGCTGGCCGTTGTCTCTGAGGGACCCCGACGGCGAGGGCGGAAAGCCGCGGGAAACCATCGTGACACTTCCCGAAAACGGTTTTGCTGTGCAGAGCTCATCGGTGTTGCCGGTGATGGGTATCGCAAGGGGCAAACAAATCGACACGGCCGTGCGCGCGGCCATCGATACCATTGGCGGGATGAGCCGGTTTGTGCAGAGCGGCGACATTGTTGTGATCAAACCAAACGTTGCGTTCGAACGCGCCGCCGCCCTGGGCGCAACGACCAACCCCGAAGTGTTAAAAGCGCTCATTTACCTGGTGCAGGAAGCCGGCGCGCGCGAAGTGCGGGTCGCCGACAACCCGATCGAATCGCCGGAAAGCTGCTTCATGCGCAGCGGCATACGGCAGGCCGCCGTCGAAGCGGGGGCTCGTCTCTACCTCCCCACACCGTCGGACTTCGAGACGTTAAACGTGGCCGGCGCCAAGTGGATTGAAAAATGGCCGTTTTTCTGGAACCCGTTCCGCGGCGCGCACAAGGTAATCGGCGTCGCCCCGGTTAAGGACCACAACCTGTGCGGCGCGTCCATGACCACCAAAAACTGGTACGGATTGCTCGGCGGACGCCGCAACCAGTTTCACCAGGATATCCACGGCATCATCACCGACCTCGCTCTAATGATGCGCCCGACATTTGTGCTGCTCGACGGCAGCCGCGTCCTGTTCCGCAGCGGTCCGACCGGGGGCAGCCTGGCGGACGTTTACGAGGGCAACACCATGGTTGCCTCCACCGACAGTCTGGCCGCCGACGCGTTTGGCTGGGACGACCTGCTCCGCCGACAGGACCAGGAACGACCCGCCTACTTCGAGTCGGCCGCCGCGAAGGGACTGGGCAACCCGGACTGGAAATCAGTCGCGTACAAAGAGGTGGTGTCTGGATGAGCGCGGTCAGGAAAAAAGAATTCTTTGCGCCCAACAAGGACGGCAGCGCGTGGTATCTGCGTGTGTTTCGAATTACCACTGTCCGGATCGTCTCGCAGACGATGTTCTTTTCGCTGTTCATGTTTCTTTTGTGGGTCACATGGTTCAGCCGCCTGGGCGGCTACCCCGTGTCGCTGTTTCTCGAGGTCGATCCGCTCGTCGGTATCGCCACTGCGCTTTCGACGCACACCATTTATCGCTGGCTGTGGCGCGGCCTGTTTGTTCTGGTGCCGACCCTTTTGCTGGGGCGCGTCTTCTGCAACTGGATGTGCCCTTACGGCTCGCTCCACCAGTTCTTCGGCTGGCTGTTCAACATTCGCAGCAACAAAAACAACATCGACAAGAACCGTTACCGGCCGGTCTTCCAGATCAAGTATTACATTCTGACGGTGTTCCTGGTGCTGGCGCTGTTCGGGTCACTGCAGATCGGTCTGCTCGATCCGATCTGTCTGCTGGTGCGCACGATGACCACCACCGTCGCGCCCGCCTCCGACCTCGTCGCCGAAGGCAGCGCCCGCCTGCTGAACGAAAAGGGCCTCAACGGCGGGGCCGTCTCGTTTCTGTCGTCGGCGCCCGGCGCGTCCGAACAACGAATCTTTGCGGGCGCGTGGTTTGTCGGCCTGATCATTATCGGGCTGGTTGGCATGAACCTGGTGATCCCGCGTTTTTTCTGCCGCGTACTGTGCCCACTCGGCGCCCTGCTGGGCACACTGTCGCGTTTCTCATTGTGGCGGATCGACAGGGATCTGACGAAATGTACCGACTGCGATCTGTGTCTTAAACACTGCGAAGGCGCGTCGGATCCGCACGACGCCCTGCGAAAGAGCGAATGTTTCGTGTGTTTCAACTGTATCGATGACTGCCCCGAAAACGCATTGTCCTTCAAACTCGCTCCCGTTCCGGTCAAGGACCGCATCGTTGGCAGCATCAGGGAAGGTACGGCAAAACTGTTCGGCAAAGACCTCATATCCAAACGGCCCGACACCGAAATCAAGGCGCCCGACGTACCGAGACGGCGCTGGTTCTTCGCCACACTGGCCGGTTTACTGGCCTACCCGTTCCTCAGGCTTTCGGCGGCGGTAAACGCTCGTGGTTTCGACGAAAAGGCCATCCGCCCGCCGGGTACCGTGGCTGAAAGCGAGTTTCTGGAACGCTGTATCAAGTGCGACCAGTGCATCAACGTCTGCCCGACCAACGTGCTTCAACCTTCAACGCTTAAACAGGGCGGATTCGAGGGATTGTGGACACCGGTGATGGATTTCGCGATCGGGTTCTGCCAGTACAACTGCACGCTTTGCAGCGAGGTGTGCCCGACCGGCGCCATCCAGAAGATCTCTGTTGAGAAAAAACTGGGTATCGGAGACTACGTAGAAGAGGGCCCGATACGACTGGGCACGGCGTTTTACGACCGCGGCCGATGCCTGCCGTGGGCGATGGAAACACCGTGTGTGGTGTGCGAGGAAGTGTGCCCGGTGAGCCCCAAGGCGATTGGAACTTATGACGAAGAAATAACCCGCTGGGACGGCACCAAGGTGACACTCAACAAGCCTTATATCCGTCCCGAACTGTGTATCGGTTGCGGCATCTGCGAACGCGAATGCCCGGTAATCGACGACGCGGCCGTTTACGTGACGGCCGTCGGTGAGACCCGTTCGAAAGAACGATCGTTGCTGCTCGAAAGCTGACAGCCGAGCGGCTGAACACGCGAACGACCTCAAAGGAGAAAACCATGTCGAACAAGAAAAATATCACCCGCCGTGAACTGTTGAAGATGGGTCTTACGACGGGCGCTGCGCTGACGTTGTCCGGCGCGCCGTTCGCCGCAGAAATCGTTCGCGCTGAAGACCCGCCGAAAAAATCCGGTGGCGACACGACACTTCCCCAGGTTCCCCGGCGCATGCTGGGCAAGACGGGTCAAACCGTGCCCATTCTTCTGATGGGCGGCGCGGTAAACCTGGACCCCAAGTACGATCCCAAACTGGCCGAGGCCTTCCGGTTCGGCGTTGATTATATCGACGCGGCGGATTGCTACAACGGCGACAACTGCGAGGAATACGTCGGTAATTTCGTTAATCAGGACGACCTGCGTAAAAAAATATGGATCACCAGCAAAAGCGACGAACACGACCCCAAGGGGCTGGAGAAAACTTTGATTCGCGGCCTGGAAAAAGCGAGGACCGACTATTTCGACATGTATTACCTGCACGCCGTAGAGGATCCGACTCCCATCAACGACGACCTCAAGGTCACCGTCGAACGACTCAAGAAAGAGGGTAAAATCCGGCACTTCGGTTTTTCCTGTCACGACGGCAACGTCGACGAACTGCTGCAAATCGCCGCCAAGACACCGTGGATCGAATCCGTGATGTTTCGCTACAACTTCTCCCAATACGGCAAGAAGGAACTGAACGACGCGATCGACGCGTGCGTCAAGGCCGACGTCGGCCTCATTGCGATGAAAACACAACGGTCCGAAATCGGTTTCCGTAGCGCCTGGAGAAAATTCCAGAAGGAGGGCAAGTGGAACAAATACCAGGCGGTGATGAAGGCCGTGTGGGCGGACGAACGAATCAGCGCCGCCGTCTCGCATATGGACACGTTCGAGAAGTTAAAAGAAAACGTTGCAGCCGCCGTCGACATGTACGACCTCGGACAGGCCGACCTCGACGCGCTCAACCGCTACGCCAAAGCCACCCGCCACGAGGCGTGCGACGGATGCGACCACATCTGCGGTCCCAGAGTGAACGCCCCGGTCAAAATAGGCGCCACGTTGCGCTTCCTCATGTACCACGACGTATACGGAGAACAGGAAAAGGCAAAGAC
Organism: uncultured bacterium; assembly: GCA_964443465.1. GTDB lineage: Bacteria > Krumholzibacteriota > Krumholzibacteriia > WVZY01 > JAKEHA01 > CAYUDF01. Next base: position 1,754 of record CAYUDF010000175.1, on the reverse strand, counting down.
GTTGTTCGGGAAACTGCCGCGCGAAGCACAGCAGCTCGAAGGCGTGGACTTCCGGCCGGCGCGGGATGCGTGCCCGTTCGGCGTGGACGTCGTCAAACACATGGAACGCGCCTCGAAGGTGTTCGCCGGCTAGCGAACGTCAATAACGTCAGCGGCTATTCCTCATTATCGGGATCCGTCGTCGGCTTGGCCGGCGGCGGATCTTTTTGATCCACCGATTCCCAGTCCGAAACACGAGCAAGGTGTTCCTTGATCATCTCATCGGTATCCCGGCGCGCCTCTTCGAGGTGGGCGGGGTGTTCGTGCTCGTACATCGTTTCGGGCATCATTCCGGAAATCCAGCTCGGATTCATCGGATAGACGTGCGGATTAAAAACCGTCGAGTACAGGTGCCACACCAGGATGGCCAGGGTCGCCAGCCACGCTTCCCAGTAGTGGATTACCAGTGCCACGTCCAGGACACCCTTGGGCAGAAACTGGATGAACCAGTTGTCGAACCACAGCATCAGACCTGTGAAAATCATGACCACGGTGCCCCACACCAGGGCCCAGTACTCCGCTTTTTCGACGTAACTGAACCGTTCAAACTGTGGCGTTCTCCGGCGGCGGCCGAGGTTGTACAACATGCGTTGGAAGAAAAAGCTGAAATCCGATCTTACCGGCAACATGTCAACCACAAACGCCCGGCCGCGCAGCGTAAACAGGTAAACCACGTGCCACACAATGGTAAACATGAACAGGGTCGCCGAGATGCGGTGGACCAGTCCCCTGAATTCGAATCCGCGGTCCCAACCGAAGAACAGTCTGGCAAAACCGCTCTGGTCGAAACGCAGGGCAAAGCCGGTAACGACAAGGACAGTAAAGGTAACGGCGAGAAACATGTGTTGCCATACCTCACCGGTCCGCATGCGGCGGACCTGCGGTCTGCTCTTGAAAAGATTCCTGAGCTGCCGGCCGAGGTCGATCAGCCAGTGCAGCGCCATCAAACCGATGATGACGATAATAGCGATGATGTAGACCTTTTCAACGACGTCCGCCACCGGCGTGCGCAATCCCGCGCCGGACACGCCGTGAATGGGATTCGCCGCCATCTTGGCCGTGATTCCCGGGTGGCATTCGCCGCAGGTGCGCTGCAGGTTGGCCGGAAATATGGTGGAAGTCGAATCGGTGCTGGGAAGAATGCGGTGCACACCGTGGCAGGACGCGCAGTTGGCGACGTGTGTATCGCCGGCCTTGCTCTTCAGGCCATGATACGAATCAATAAATGTGGTCAGGCGATCGGATTTCAGGCCGTATTTCTCGTTGAGAACCGTTGACTCGTGACACGGCGAGCAGGTCATTTCGGCGACCTTGGCCCCCGACACCGGCGAGCGGGGATCGTCCGGAGACAGGATGCCGTGCTCACCGTGGCAGTCGGTACATACGGGCGCATCGGTCTCTCCACGCGCCACCAGCTTGCCGTGGATACCCTCCCAGAAATCGTTTTCGACTCCCTTGTGGCACTGGCCACAGGTGAACGGGATGTTGAAATGGTTAATGCTCGATTCGGCACTGCCCGGGGACAGGATCTTGTGGGCCGTGCCGCCGGTGGAGTGACAGTCGTTACACGTCGCGGCGACGTACACACCGCCTTTGGTGGCCTTGCCGTGAACCGAGGTCTCGTATATTTCGATGGGGTGATCGATCAGGATGTCGTACTTCGTCGTGATGTCGAGGTTCTCATGGCACTCGCCGCATGTATGAGGGAGGTTTAT
>CAYUDF010000174.1:0-6368 GCA_964443465.1 uncultured bacterium | reverse complement strand
TGGTCGCCCAACGAAGAGGACGGTTACGTCCGACCGGTGATCACACACAAGTGGTCGGACGCCGTGACGGTTGTTCTGGGCGGAAACGCTATGTGGGGTGATAGCCACACATTTTTTGGTCAACTTGAAAACAACAATAACGTGTACCTGCGAATGCGGTACAGTTTCTAACTCCCTGGAGGTCGAAAATGACTGTTAATGAAGGACTCAGACTGATGGCCGGTTTTTTTATTCTGCTTTCGGTAGCGCTTGGCTATTGGATACATCCGACCTGGTTCCTGTTTACGGCGTTTGTCGGGTTGAATCTTCTGCAGTCGGCGTTTTCACGCTGGTGTCCGGCAATGTGGATATTCAAAAAGGCGGGATTAAAAACCGACTGATCGGATTCAGTCGTTCAAAGGGCGCCGTGTGTTTGTCACGCGGCGCCCTTTTGTTCTCTAATCTGTGACCACAATCCCTCTACTTCAGCTCGATCTTTTCCTTGTAAGACGGGATCGTCGAGCTCCACCCCAGTTCTTCCTTGATATGCTGTTGAAACGCTTCGGCCGATTTTGGCTCACCGTGTGTGATGAACACGTTTCCAGGTGCTTCTTTCATCTGGCGCATCCAACCGATGATTTCCTTCCAGTCGGCGTGTGCGGACAGATTCGGTAACTCCACCACTTCGGCCCGGCAGGGGATTTCCCGCCCGTGAATCTTCACGGTTTCCGCGCCGTGCAGGATCCGGTCGCCCCTGGTGCCCGGCGCCTGGAATCCCACAAACAAAACGGTGTTTTTCGGGTCGGGCAGGAGAGTTTTCAGGTGATGGACGATACGTCCGCCTTCCACCATTCCGCTGGCGGACACGATGATCGCGGGTCCCTTGGTAAAATTGAGCGCCTTGGATGCTTCCCTGCTGCGCACAAAATCGACGTTACGGAATATTTCACCGCACTCCTGTTCGGACAACCTGTGGTCGCGGTGGTGTTCGCAGTACAGTTCGGTCGCGTTAATTGACATCGGGCTGTTGAGAAAACTGGGTACGTGGGGAATTCGACCCTCCTCGATGAGCTCCGAAATAAAGTGGAGAATGGTGGTCGAACGGCCAACGGCGAACGAGGGGATGATTACGATCCCTTCTCGTTCGACGGTCCGGTTGATCACGTCGGCCAGTTGTTCCTTCGGATCTTCATCCCCGTGCAGACGGTTGCCATATGTGGATTCCACCACCATGTAGTCGGCGCGGTCGATGGGAGCCGGCGGTTCCATCACCGGGCCGTCCATTCTGCCAAGGTCTCCCGAAAACACGATTGTTGTACCGTTGCTGGTCAGGTGCACACAGGACGCCCCCAGTATGTGACCGGCGCGGGTGAACGTGACCGACAATCCCTTGGCCAGGTCGAGCCTGGTGTCACGCTTGACCGTTTTGAAAGCTTTGAGACAGTTTCTGGCGTCTTCTTCTGTGTAGAGCGCCAACGCCGGGGAGTGCTTGGTGGTTTTGGTTTTGTTGCGGTATTTTGCTTCTTCTTCCTGCAGGTAACCGCTGTCGGGAAGTATGATCCCGCACAATTCTTTTGTGCCCCGCGTACAGTACACGGGACCATCAAAACCCTTTTTCATCAACGCAGGCAGGTATCCCGAGTGGTCCAGGTGGGCGTGTGTGAGCACCACCGCGGTCAGCGTCGACGGATCGAACGGGGGATCTTCCCAGTTGCGAAGACGGTTTTTCTTAACGCCCTGGAACATTCCGCAATCCACCAGTACGCGGTGCTGGTCGTTGGAGAACAGGTATTTAGAACCAGTTACCGTGCCGGCTGCGCCGTAAAAACCAATCTGCATCGAGGTCTCCTTCTGTCGGGTCGATCAGTATGTTCGAATTGTGTGTGGAGTATATCAGACCCTGACGGCTGCGTCACTGAAGCGTTGGCCGGTTTGTCATTGGATTTCGGGTCAATTCAGTATAGTATCGTCCTGTCAAACCTTAGCTATCAGTCCGCATCAGTGCACTGCAATCAAATCCAGATTTTAATAGAAGGGAGCAAACGATGAGCACATACAAAATCATCGAACTGATTGGTACCAGCCCGAATTCATGGGAAGAGGCCGTTTCCGAGGCAATCGCGACGGCGGGCAAAAGCCTGAGAGACCTGCGTATCGCCGAGGTCGCCGATCTCGATGTCCAGATTCAGGATGGAAAAGTTTCCGCTTTCCGCGCCAAGGTCAAGGTGTCTTTCAAGTACAAGACGGACTAACCGACGGCGTCGATCCATACTTCCCTCCAGGTGCGGCCGGTTTTCCGTAACCGGTCGCACACCTGTTGCGGGCCTGGTACCCGTGTGAAAGCGCGTATTTCCGAACGAAAGGGCACGGTTAAAATGTTCCGTCGTTTCAGAATTAAGCCCATAAATTTATGTCTGGTTTGTGTGATTGCCTGTCTGCTGGCTCAGATACCGGTCGGCCTTTCCGCCCAGAGTAGCGGCCTGGACCCGCTGGACCAGCCGGGGACGAGCAACATACCGTCTTATCACCAGCAGCTCGACTTCAATCTCACCAGCCCGAGTACGTGGGCGACGGCAACCGGCGGTTTTGCCAATCCGGGCGTCTTTACAATGCTGCCCGGCGGTGAGGCGGAGTTTTTCTGGACCGATCAGAATCTGGATGTCCTTTCGGGGTGGCGGCGCTGGGGGCTGTTTCTCGGCTCCGAAAACATCGGTTTCGGCGCCATTTACAACCGCCTGCCCGACGCTGCCGGCGTAACCGCCAGCGTTACGGATTACCGGTTGAGCTTTTCGTTCGGCGACCAGAGCTCCAGCCTGGGACTCGCCTACGGCTGGTCTGGTGGGGATAAAGACCTGTTTGGCCGGACCCGCGTCATTCAACTCGGAACGGTGCAGCGCTGGAACGAATATGTTTCGTTTGGCGCCGCCGGGATTTTTTCAACTGAGGAAAGAGATCAGTCCGGTTTGTTCGATCTTGGGGTCCGTCCGCTCGGTAACCACATCCTGTCTCTCTTCGGGGACCTGGAACTACCCCGCGGTGTCGGGCTGAAGGATGCGCCGTGGAGTGTTGGCGCCATGCTGGAGTGGCTGGACGGCGTCAGGCTTTTTGGCCGCTATTATGACAACGAATCGTGGAGTCTGTCCCTGGCTTATACGTTCGGCGGGGGCATGAACACCGGCCACCTCAAGGTGTCCGGCAGTCCGCGTTTCAACACGGAAAGCGACGTTGCCTACACCAACTGGGGTTTCCGTCTGGGATTTCCCGAGCGCAGCGTTATCGGCGAGCATTTTCAGAAAGACCGGCACTACGTCACCATGAACATGAAAGGACCGGTTGTTCACACCCGCTTCGCCTACTTCGACAGGGGCCAGAACCTGATGAGTATTTTGAAGTCGCTGGAAGACATCAAAAACGACGACAGAATCAAGGGCGTCGCCATGAACATCTCCGGCTTGAGGATATCGCGCGGTAACGCGTGGGAAATCCGCGAGAAGCTGGCGGAACTGCAGGAGAACGGCAAACACGTCGTTATCTACTTCGATGAAGCAACGATGACCCATTATCACCTGGCCAGTGTTGCCGACCGCGTGGTGATGGATCCCGAGGGCATCCTCCTGATGCCGGGATACGTCCTGGGACGTACGTACCTGGCGGGAACACTGGAAAAACTGGGCCTCGGTTTTGACGAATGGCGTTTCCTCAAGTACAAATCGGCCGCTGAATCTTTTTCGCGAAGGTCCATGTCGGACGCCGATCGGGAACAGCGCCAGGCCCTGGTAGATGAGTTTTACGCGACGGCGCGGGCCGACGTTATGGAGACGCGCGGAATCAGCGCCGACAAATTCGACCGCTGGGTGGACGAAGTAACTATCGTTACGCCGACGACGGCGCTGGATGAAGGGATCGTCGACAAACTTGGACGCTGGGTGGACATACACGAAGTCGTGGAAGAACTGGAAAAGTCCCGGAAGTCGTTTACGAGCACGGGATCGGTGGCGGGAAGGTATTACAAATCGAGGCGCTGGGGTGAACCGCCGGCGATTGCCGTGGTATACGCGATTGGCGAGTGCGCCATGGACAAGGGCATCAACGCGCGCCGGCTGGAATCCATATTAATTGGGTTGGGGAATAACCGCCGGGTAAAAGCGGTGGTGTTGCGCGTGAACTCTCCCGGGGGGTCCGCGCTGGCATCCGATCTGGTCGCGGAAGCGATGCGCAAATGCGCCAAAAGAAAACCGGTCGTGGTTTCACAGGGCGACGTGGCCGCATCGGGCGGGTACTGGATATCGATGTACGGCGACGAAATTCTTGCGCAGCCGACCACCATCACTGGATCGATCGGTGTGATTGGTGGATGGATCTGGAACGACGGACTTGGGGAGAAACTGGGGCTGGATACCGACTTCGTCAAGCGCGGCGAACACGCCGATCTGTTCTTTGGTCCGAGGTTGCCGTATACGCCGATTCAGTTCCCGCATCGGGCGATGACCGAGCAGGAACGCGAGCGCTTGATGGGTCAGATGGAAGTGTTTTACTCCGGTTTCGTGAAAAAAGTGGCCGATGGCCGTGAAATGAGCGAGGAGGAAGTGGAGAACCTGGCCCAGGGCCGCGTGTGGACGGGTGTCGCCGGAAAGCAGAACGGACTGGTGGATGATATCGGAGGCCTGGATGCGGCGATCAAGATCGCGCGTGCGAGAGCGGGAATTGAACCCGATGAAGAAATCAAGATTCTCGACTTCAGCAAGCGCGGGTTGTTTAATTTTGCCGAGCTGATACCCAACCCGATTCCGTTTCTGTTGGGCGGGGGAGGAAACGGAATTCAGGGACAAAGTGCGGGCGCGGGTATTATGGAGAATTACGAGATGTTCTATCTTCGCAAGATCGCGAAGTACAATGGGCGACCGTTGTGCCTGATTCCGCCGGACTTTCTGCCCGTCGAGGCAAACGTGGGGTATCAGCCGATGGTGACCGATTCTGAAGAATGACGGTTGTCGGACGGGGCTGCCTGGTCTATATTAATACCGCTGCGAAAGCAGGATGAAGTCCCTGCAAGTGGTCCGCACAGCCGCTTAAAAAGAAAACAAACCCGCGATTTCGAATCGCGGGTTTTCTTTTATGTTTGTGGAGAAATTGGCGGGATCAGGGAGTGCCGTGAGTCGGCGCACCCCCCTGTGCGTTTGAGGAACGAGGCAGGCTCCCGCCAATTTCCTGGATAACTGCTGGTCTTACTGGAGGCGCCGCTGTTAAAAATAGCGCGCCGACGTTACCGGTTGGGGTGCCCGCACAGCCTCATCGAGACAATAACCAGTGCTGCCGACGCACTTTTTCAGGTATTCCCACCCTTACGGAATGCCCTGTCAGAGAAACCGTTCCATATCGAGCGGTCTTGCCGAAACGCCCCACCACATATTCAGGTAATTACGACAGGCCGGATCTGCGTTACGGTTGGGTTTCGTTACAGCGCGGCACCTCCTTTCATTGATCCCCCGTGGGGGACTCGCCGAGTCTTTTCCGCGAGCGGTGGCTGTCTGCTTCAGGTTGATTTAGAGACACGAATCCATTTCGTTTTCCGGTTGGAATACCGCATAGTGCCGTTTATAAAATCCCTACGGCGTAAAAGCGTGAATCGTGGGGTAGGTGTTGATCCAGGTAGGGCATGTAGTCGCCGAGTATTGCCTATATGTTTAGCTTCTACTAATAAACTAGTAAGTAAACACAAAATGTCAAGCCCCCTTGACGGTTTTTATTAAAAAACAGCCAGGGGGGCTCGTAAGCAAGGCTTCGAAACAGGCCGGCGAGGGAAGCCGTATGTCAGGGCGCGCCCGTGATCGTGACCACTTTCAGGTTGTCCATGGTGATTGTCTTGGCGACCGCTTCCTTGGCTTCTTCAAAAGTGATCGACCGGACAAACTCGATGAATTCCTCCGGTGAACGTCCTTCCCTGAGGTAGTGTCGCAATCCGATGTACAGCGCTTCCTGTCCGATAATCTTATAGTGGGAAATGCCCCCCGGTGAAAGAGGCGTGGTGAGCATGGATGATTCACAGAACGAAATCATGTTTGTTTTCATCGCATTGAACATGCCCGCGGTTACTTTTGTCATGGCCCCGTCGATGGTCAGTACCAGCGACGCGCGAACGTCCAGGGGGTTGCGTCCCCGCCTGAGTTCAGCGAAAACAAAAAACGGAGTATCGCCCACCGGATATCCGTGATTGCTGCAAAAAGAGGTTCGGAGTTGCAGCTGCAATTCATCATTGATTGCCAGTTCACGGTTGAGAAATGTACCGAAAAGTGTGAGCGCAAGCCTCGACCGTTCGTTTTCGTAAGGTCCGGGGAAGGTCAGAATCATGACCTGTTCGGGGATGTCCCATTGGGCGTTGCAGTCGGAGT
>CAYUDF010000173.1:0-6370 GCA_964443465.1 uncultured bacterium | reverse complement strand
AAAGGAGTGGCTGATCGGGTCCCAGGTGATGCAGTTACAGCGGAATTTTTCGCAGGCGATCGCGTATGGCGCGCTCGAAGCACTGGGTTACGGTTGGCAAGCGGTCGACCGCATGCCGGAGAAAATCCAGAAGGTGACGAAGCAGGATATCCTCGATGCCGCCGCCGGCACCTTTGACCCGTCGCAGGCCGTACTCGTCAAACTGTTACCGGAGAAATAGGTGAGAGGATCAGGCCGCTGCCGAAGTCGGCGACTTCTCTTCCGCGACCATTCCGAAGGCTTTCAGCAGGCCGCCGCGTAGTGTGTTGAGGTCGATTTTCCTGTGGAGTTTGCCGCCCTCGGCGTAACCGATTGTTCCCGTTTCTTCAGATACCACCACTACGATCGCGTCCGTTTCTTCCGACAGCCCCAGTGCGGCACGGTGACGCGTGCCCAGTGCCGAAGTCACGCGGGGGTCCCGGGTGAGTGGCAGGATACAACCGGCGGCTACCACGCGGTCGTTCTGGATAATCACAGCTCCGTCGTGTAACGGGCTGGGTGGCGTGAATACGGTGCCGAGCAGTTCAGAGGAGACTTTGGCGTCAACCTTGGTACCCGTTTCCGCGTAGTTCTTCAGGCCCATATCCTTTTCCAGCACGATGAGGGCGCCTATTCGTTTTTCGGCCATGCTGCTCACCGCTTTGATGATCTCGGGCACAACCCCCTTGCTTTCGGAAACACTTACAAACCGGCTTAAGAACCGGTTCTGTCCCATCATGGCCAGCGCACGCCGCAACTCGGGCTGGAAGATAATCACAAACGCAATCACCCATACCGTCCGCAGGCTCGCGATGATCCAGTTGAGTGCGATCATGTTGACCCACTGCGCGATGACCGAAAGTATGAACAGAAGAATAAGACCGAAGAACATGTGTACCGCGCGCGTGCCGTGCATCAGCGAAAAAAGCCGGTACAACAGGTACGATACAATCAGAATGTCGAGGATATCGATGACCAGTTCTGTGGAGAATGTGTCCATTCTTTACCAGTCTGCCTCGTAGTCTTGTGGAAACGCCATTGCGTCCAGAACGCGAAACATACCCGACGTTTCGGCCACGTCGTGAACACGCACAATATCGGCGCCCATTTCGTAACATCTCGCCGCGACGGCAAGACCGCCGGGCAACCTGTTGTCTGTTCCAGTATCCAGCAGTTCTCCCAGGAACCGCTTTCGGGACGCGCCTATAAGCACGGGATACCCTAAAGCGCGAAAGGAGTCAACACGATTTAACAGATCGAGGTTGTCGCGAAACCTTTTTCCGAACCCGATACCCGGATCAATGATGATTCTTTCGGGAGAGACGCCGGTTTCTTCGAGAGTCCGGGCGCGATCCAACAGAAAATCAGCCACTTCACCAACCACGTCCTTGTAGACGGGGGCGTCCTGCATTGTTTTCGGTGTCCCCTTCATATGCATGATTACGACGGGAATATCCGGGTGTTCGACGAGCAGGCCCGTCATCTCCGGGTCGGAACAGGCGCTGACGTCATTAACTATCGTGCATCCGTTCTGGATCGCCACAGCGGCTACTTCCGCCCTTCGTGTGTCGATCGATAACGGCACCGGAAACCCGCCCTTTTCCCGGCGAGCCGCCAGCGCTTTGATGACGGGCAGCACACGGTCCAGTTCATCGCCCGGACTGACTGGATCTGCGTCGGGCCGTGTGGACTCGCCGCCGATGTCGACGATTTGCGCGCCGGCTTCATACAGACGCACCGCGCGCACGGCGGCTGCTTCGTGATCGTAATAGTGGCCTCCGTCCGAAAACGAATCGGGAGTCACGTTGACGATTCCCATAATCCGCGGAATGCGGTCCAGTTGAAGTTCCACCGGTCCGCACTGTATCACATCGGGACGCAGGTGTCGTACGGGCACAGTATTCCCTTGCGTAGAAACCTGTCTCGGTCCCCTGATGGGGTGCTTATCCGCCATGGTAAATTTCGAACAGGTTGAGTCGAAAAAACGTTTATCAGGCGCTGGCGTCCGGGTCGGTAAGCGGTGGAATACCCCGGGGGAATTCCTCCGGCCGGGCTGAGGGTTCCGGTTCCTCAACTGGAGCTTTTTCCTCCGCACTGTCGACCTGCTCTGATTTTGCCAGGATCGGGTCCAGGGTGCCACCCTCGAGAAGGACCTTGATTTCTTCGGCATCCAGCGTCTCGCGTTCCAGCAACGCGCTGGCCATCGCATGAAGCACGTCCATCTTGTCCTCGAGGATTTCCCTGGCGCGGCCGTACATCTTGTCGACGAGCATCTTGACCTCGGAGTCGATATCTTGCGCTGTTTTTTCGCTGTAGTCGGTGTGTTGATGGATCTCGCGGCCCAGAAAGATCTGTTCTTCCCGCTCACCAAAAGCGATCGGACCGAGTTTGTCGCTCATCCCCCACTGCATGATCATTTTGCGGACCAGCTTGGAAGCCATCTGGATGTCTGCCTGGGCGCCACTGCCCATCCTGTTTAGAACGAGTTCTTCTGCCACACGGCCTCCGAGCGCCTGGGTAACGGTATCCAGGCACCAGTCCCGGGAGACTTCGTCGCGGTCGTCTTCGGGAAGAAAAAATGTGAGTCCGCCGGCCTGGCCGCGCGGAATGATGGTGACCTTGTGCACGGAGTCGGAATACTCCAGCGCCGCGCCGACGATAGCGTGACCGGCTTCGTGGTACGCGGTGAGCTTTTTGGTCTCATCCTTGACCACGCGGCTGCGGCGTTCGGGTCCCAGGAAGATCTTGTCCTTGGCCTCTTCCATCATTTCCATGCTGACTTTTACCAGGTTGAATCGCGCAGATAACAACGCGGCTTCGTTAACCAGGTTGGCGAGGTCGGCGCCGCTCATACCCGGTGTGCCCCGTGCCAGCACGTTCAGATCAACGTCGTCAGCAAGGGGAATCTTGCGTGTGTGGACTTTCAGAATGCCTTCGCGTCCTCTTACGTCTGGAAGAGCAACCACAATCCGGCGATCGAATCGTCCCGGCCTCAAAAGCGCGGGGTCCAGCACGTCCGGCCTGTTGGTGGCGGCCAGAAGAATCACTCCCTCGTTACATTCAAAACCGTCCATCTCAACCAGCAACTGGTTGAGGGTCTGCTCGCGTTCGTCGTGACCGCCGCCGAGACCGGCGCCGCGGTGACGTCCTACCGCGTCTATTTCGTCAATAAACAGGATGCATGGGGCGTTCTTTTTGCCCTGGTCAAACAGGTCGCGTACGCGCGAGGCGCCTACCCCCACGAACATCTCTACGAAGTCGGAACCGCTCATCGAGAAGAATGGAACGCTGGCCTCACCTGCGACCGCCCTTGCGAGCAGTGTTTTACCGGTTCCCGGAGGTCCGAGGAGAATCGCGCCCTTTGGAATCCGGCCGCCGAGGCGCTGGAATTTTTTCGGGTCGCGCAGAAACTCAATAATCTCCTCGAGCTCTTCCTTGGCCTCATCGGCGCCGGCGACGTCGTGAAACGTCACCTTGGGGCGATCTCCACCAAACATGCGCGCGCGGCTTTTTCCGAATGAGAATGCGCGGTTACCGCCGGCCTGCATCTGGCGCATGATCAGGAGCCAGAGTCCTACAATGAGCAGCAGCGGCAATCCGGACGTGACCAGTTTTACCCACATGCTTCCGCCGGGTACCTGGCCTTCGACGATGGTGTTTTCGTTTTTCGCGAGGATTCTCGCGGGCAGATCCTTGTCCTCCGCGGGCAGTACCAGGACGAAGTTTTCGACTTCGACCTCACGGCGTTCCGTCTGCTCGCCGGTTGACATCATCGGGATCAACGTGGGCGCCATCAGTTTGCCCTCGACTTCGAGCCCCTTGAAGGTGATGGACTCGATATTCCCGCTTTCGATCTGCGTGAGAAATTCGGAGTAGGTAATCCTGTAATCGGGCGTTTTACCCATTTCAAACATCTGAAAAGCGATCAGCAGTACAAGGACAATGATGACCCAGAATACCATTGCTTTTAATGGTTTGCCGGGTTTGCCCAATCCGGGTTTCTGGGATGGTCCTTTTTGGCCCCGGTCGGGGCGCTGATGCGGGTCTCGATTATCCGTCATAATACCTTGTAAATGAAAGAGTTATAAGCCAGGACGTGAATCGTCGCAGGTTTCGAGCCTGGCGACGTAAGGAAGATTCCGGAATCGTTCATCGTAGTCGAGGCCGTAGCCAACGACGAAAACGTTAGGTATTTCTTTCCCGACGTATCGAATCGATACCCGACTATCCGTCTCCACGTCTTTGCGCAAGAGCGTACAGATCTCAACGCTCCGTGGTTTGCGCAAATGGAGCATATTGGAAATATATGCCAGAGTTGTGCCAGTGTCTATAACATCTTCAACTATCAGCACATCCCTGTTTTCGACACTGCAGGTCAGGTCGTCCACGATTTTGACCTGCCCGCTTGATGAAGTACCGTTTTCGTAGCTCGTGACGTGCATGAATTCGATCATGTGCGGAATCTCGAGCTGCCGAATGAGATCCGCCAGAAACACCACACCACCCTTGAGGAGATTCAGCAGGATCGGGTTTCGTCCCTCGTAATCCTGCGAAATTTCCTGCCCCAACCGCGCGACGATAGTTGAAATCTCGTCGGCGTCAATCATCGTTCTTCCGGGCCGGACCGTGTTCAATTCATACATACAATCTGTCGGGCGGTTTATTCCGGGTTTACAGTAATTTTTAGAATTTCCCCGGTATCTGCGGTTATTCGTGTTGTTTCGGCGGTTACCAGACCTACCAGCCACAGTACCTGTTTCTGGTCCGTAATCACCAATGTTTTGTCGCGCCGCCGAAGAGGAATTTTTTTATCCGTAAAAATGTCGCTGAGCTTTTTGCTCCCTTTCATTCCAAACGGTCGCATTCGGTCGCCCGATCGCGGGGTGCGGATAAGCAGTGGCGGCTCGACTTCTGCCAGCGCGAAGTATGCCACGCCGGCGGTTTGATTGCTACCCGATTTCGCCGGATCGGGCGCCGTTGCGAAAAATTCCTGTGTTGCGCCGCTTTTCCCGGTTTCGACTTCGACAACGGAACATCCGACACGATAGTCCCCGAAAATCGCCTCTCCGGGAACGGGCAGTTCGACCGGGACGATGTCCTTTCCGTCCGGGGACTCCGGGGGGCCGCCGGTAAAAAATACAAGGGTGTTGTATTCGCGGCGTACGTTAAATCCGGGAATGGATAGTTGTTCGCCGGATTTTGCCAACCGGCCGCTGAGGCGCGCCAGTTTTTCGAAGTGAATCCGGGTGTAGTCGGGATCGTGGCCGAGGTGATCGGTAAGCAGGTCGCCGAAAAGCACGTATTTGGCATCCTGGTCCAGATCGGAGATATCGGCGAGGTCGAGTGTCCACGTCTCGGGCGCGGTGTCACCCGGTTTCTCCCCGGGTGCCGCCGGAACTTCGTCCTTCAGGTTGTTTTCGATCAGGGGTCGGGTGGTGTTGCGGATGCGGCGCAGGGTGTCTGTGGCGTTTCGAGACAGGCGAAGCAGGTTCTCGCCGACACTGGGGTAGTACTTTCTGATCGACGGCAGCAGTTCGTACCGGAGCCAGTTGCGTGTAAATCGTTTGTCACGGTTGAGCGGGTCTTCTACAAACGCGATGTGGTTTTCCCGGCAGTAGTTGACCAGTTGCAGGTGGGCCAGTCCGAGCAACGGCCGGATCAATTTGCCGCGCTGCATGGGTATGCCCGCCAGTCCGCGGGTGCCGGTCCCGCGAAGTATCCGCATGAGCACGGTTTCGACCTGGTCATCGCGCGTGTGTCCGGTGGCGATACGGTCGGCGCGCACGGTGGCTGCCAGTTCGTACAGGAACTGGTAACGGAGCTTGCGCGCCGCTTCTTCTATGGTTTCACCGTATTCGTCCGACCGTGCGTGTACGTCGCCGTCACCATAATGGAAGGGCAGACCGAGGCCGGCGGCGGCGACTTCGACGTGGCGCCGGTCGACGTTACTGGTGTCACGCAAATGATGGTCGAAATGACCGATGACGAGTTCGAACCCGATGGTCCGACTGAGTTTGTACAGGATGGAAAGCAGCGCCGAGGAATCGGCGCCGCCGGAAACGGCGACCAGAACGCGCTCGCCTTCCAGCACGAGGGCTCGTCTTTCGATAACCTCAGCAGTCGCTTCAACCAGATCCGCTTTCGGATTCTCTTCTTTCATTGTGCCTCCATTCTATCACATCCCACCCGGCGGTGTAGCCTCAGTTGTCCCTGCCCGGCGCGTGAGCTCACCTGCACAACAACCGATGTTTCAGGCGCACGGATACGCGGGTCGACCCGGGCACGGCTCCCCTGCGACCCCCTCAGACGTCGCAGTACCAGCCATGACGGGTCGCCTCGCCCCGCTCGCGAG
>CAYUDF010000172.1:0-6381 GCA_964443465.1 uncultured bacterium | reverse complement strand
GTGCACCCGCCGTCCCACGACACACCGATAAACGTCAAACCCAGCGGTTTCTGCGTTGTCGCGCCAGTGGGCCCGGCGATACCCGTTGTTGCAAGTCCGTAGGTGGCGCCCGTCCGGTGACGAACGCCGTGCGCCATTTCGGTACACACGTCGTCGCTCACCGCGCCAAACGTTTCCAGCGTTTCCGCGTTCACTCCCAGAAATTCGATTTTGGCCTCGTTACTGTAAGCCACAACGTCGGCCAGAAAACAGTCGCTGCTACCGGGCAGGTCGGTAAACTGTTTTCCGATCCAACCACCCGTCAGGGATTCGGCAACGGCCAGCGTTTCACCGCATTTTATCAGCCGGTCCTGTACAACCCCGAACAGGGACCTCCTGCCCCGCTCGAAAAACTTATTGCCTGTTTTTTCACGGAGCTGCTGTTCAATCCGGTCCGCTTCCTTATCGAGCAGGTCGCTGCCGGCCGATTCCGCTTTTGCGGTCAGTACAACATCAACCGCGATTCGCGAAGGAATGTAGCTGACCGCGTACGATTCGATGGCGTCCAGTTCTTCACCCAGAATCGTTCTCAGGTGGGACTCCCCCACGCCGATGGTGCGAAACGTTTCAATCCGGACGGGGTCGCGCCCGAAAATCGTCTCGATTCTCGGAACCACCGATTCCTCGAACATCCGATGGACTTCAATCGATGGTCCGGGCATCACAAACACCGTGTTTTCCGGTCTTTCCAGGCAAAATCCCGGCGCGGTGCCCAGCGGATTGGGCATCACTTCGGAGCCCGCGGGAAATTCGGCCTGTTGCCGGTTGACGTCCGCCGCGGTGAATCCCCTCTCGGTGAAAAACTTCTGGATGGCCTGCCAGGACGGGTCGTGGAACTCCAGTTCCAGTTCAAACGCCTTCGCCACCCCAAGTCGCGTGATATCGTCCGGCGTCGGACCAAGCCCGCCGGTGAGGATCACAACACGCGATGATTTCGCCGCACCCGCGACGGCGCCGGCGATCGAATCGATGTTGTCCCCCACTACTGCGGCATTGCTCACGCGCACGCCGCAACCAATGAGCCTGTTTGCAATAAACGACAGATGCGCGTCCGGCCGGTCGCCTTTGAGTATTTCGTCACCCACAACAATTACTTCAACATCAGACGATTTCATCTCTTCTCCAGGATCAAACGAATGTTAACCGGCCCACGGAATATAATTACCAACGGATGGAATAAACTGGGAAGCGACTATCATCACGATCCGCGCGTAGATCCCGGCCAGCACGTCGTCCATCACAACTCCCACTCCACCGGCAAGATTCTGCGACCGGTTAACGGGAAACGGTTTGGCGATATCAAACACACGAAACAGCAGAAACGCGGCCAACAGCCCCCACAGGCTCACTCCTGTCGCGCCGACCAGTATCACCTGCATACCCACGACCTCATCCAGTACAACGCAGGACGGGTCGTCGCCGTACAATTTTTCCATCCGTGTGGCCACGGGAATCGAAACCAGCAGTGTCACCAGACAAACTACCGGATGGACCAGGTATTCACCACCCGGCACAAAAGCGTAGATCAGCACCCAGATCAGCGACGCAAACGTCGCCGGCGCAATCGGGAAAAACCCCGTATAAAAAAACGTCCCAAGCAGTCTGGCAATAAAATTCAAGATGATCCCTCACAAAAAAAGATACGCCCCCGTTGGTGGCGTATCTGAAGATAAAGGCCCCGGGGCCGTTACCAAAGAAGTTTTTTCAGTTCGATGAGAGCTTGTTGAGTACGCCCTTGGCGACAGCCTTGAGCGTGTCGAATACACCGTCACCGGCCGTTGCGATCGCTTCGTGGCTGGGGTATCCCTCGGGGTTGAGCTCCTGTTCGAGATCTTCCATCGAGATCACGTCTGGCATATCCCGTTTGTTGTACTGTATCACAAAGGGTATATCCTCGATCTTCAGTTTGTACTCCTCGAGGTTTTCGTGCAGGTTGTACAAACTCTCGATATTGGCGTCGTACCGCGATGTCTGTGAATCCGCGACAAACACAATACCATCCACTCCCCGCAGGATCAGTTTGCGGGAGGCGTCGTAATATACCTGGCCGGGAACCGTGTACAGGTGAAAACGTGTTTTAAAACCTTTCACCGTGCCCAGTTCAAGTGGCAGAAAGTCAAAAAACAGGGTCCTGTCCATTTCGGTGGCCAGGGTGATCAGCTTGCCCTTTGTGCCGGGGTCGACCTTGTTGTAGACGTACTGGATGTTCGTCGTCTTGCCGCAAAGCCCGGGACCATAGTAGACAATCTTGCAGTTGATTTCTCGGGATGAGTAGTTAATGAGCGACATGCACCGACTCCCTGCGTCAATCCTGGAAAAGTGAATCGATTTCTTTGTTCAACTCGTCGGCAAACTCGGCGTCGAATTCCTTGAGGTCTTCGTTTTCGTATTCGAGTTTGTCGAAGAGGCCGTGCAATACGGTGTTGAGCCCTTCAACGGCTTTTTTGACGCGGAGCCTCACGAGACCCAGCGTTGTTCGTTTGTTGAACAGCACAACCAGGATTATCGCCTGCGCCACGCGGGAGAGATACATACTCTCGTCCGAACCCTGGTGGTACAGCGTGGAGAAATCTTTTTCTCCGATCAACTGGGCCAGCTGCGCGTTGGCTTCGAAATCTGCCGCGCACAGAGACGCAAAACTCATCAAATCGAACTGAGGCTCCGTTCCGACGCTTGCGATCAACTGTCCTGTTTTGTCGATCAGCAGCACGCTCTGGGAGTTCGAGTTCTCGATAAGTTCCTTGAGAACGCTATTAATAGCCCAGTAGTCTTCTTCGTAAATCGTCCAGTCTGCTTTTATCATACGCCCGCTCCAGATCAGATTCTGTATGAGCCATCACGCAGGATCGCCGGGTTGTATCTCTACCTCTCGGCTTACAGTTTTTCCCTGCGCTCAATCGCTTTCACGAGTGTTGTGTCATCGGCGAATTCGAGGGTTCCCCCCATGGGGAGGCCTCTAGCAAGTCTCGTGACAGTGCATTGTGTAGACTGGAGGGATTTTGCGAGATAAAGCGCAGTTGTGTCGCCTTCGATGGTAGGATTCGTAGCGACAATGACTTCCGAGACTTTACCCTCCCTCACGCGCCGTTCCAGGCCACGAATATTGAGCTTTTCCGGGGTAATGCCGTCGACGGGGGATAAGACGCCGTGGAGTACGTGGTAGAGACCTCTGTATTGGCCTGTATTTTCTATAGTTAGCACGTCCTGGGGCTCCTGGACCACGCAAATGGCCGAACTATCTCGGCCTGGATCGATGCAAATTGCACATTCTTTGTCCTCGGTGATGCTACCGCAAGTGGTACAAAACTTTACCTTCTCCCGGAGGACGAGAAACAACTGGCCAAGGGTCTCGGCTTCGTCATTCCGGCTCCTCAGCAGGAACAGGGCGAGGCGCTGCGCTGACTTGGCCCCGATTCCGGGCAGGCGTGACAGGGCCTTCACCACCGCGGCCAGGGTCTCCGATCCGTATTCCATCGTGACTAGAACAATCCCGGAATATTCATGCCGCCGGTAATGGAAGCCATATGTTCCTGGGCAACCTCGGCTGCTTTCTGGCGAGCTTCATTGATGGCGGCAACGATCAGGTCTTCCAGCATTTCCTTGTCGCCTTCCTTGAACACTTCTTCTTCGATGTTTAGCGACAGGACATCCTGCTGGCCGTTCATCTTGACGGTGACCATTCCGCCGCCGCTGGACACTTCGAATTCCATTTTTGCCAGCTCTTCCTGCATCTTGGCCATCTTGGCCTGCATCTGCTGCGCCTGCTTCATCATTTTTCCCATGTTGGCCATATCTCTTCCCCTTCCTTGCGTCAGTTTTTGTAACGGATGATTTCGCCGTCAAAGGCATCGAGCAGCTTTTTTACCGCCGGTTTTTTTTCATCCGGAATCCCGCGAAGGTTGTCCACGGGAGACCGGGCCGCGCTGGTTTTCTGCTCCAGCTTCACGGCCTGCTCGTCGCCTTCCATAAAACACTTAACGGCCAGATCGCGTCCAAAATATTTGGAGATCATCCGCTTGAGAAATCCCATGTTCTCGGGATTTTCGACTTGTTCTTTCTGCATACTGAAATTCTTGGCAAACCGTAGTGTGAGTGTGTTCCCGTCGAAAGAGTGAACCTTCCCAGAGATCAGACACACACCCAGGCGAACTTTTTTCTGCCGGACAAACGTGACGAAACCGCTCCACAGCTCACCCAGTTTCTCGACGTCCAGGTCGACTTCGACGTCCGGGGGTGCCGGATCCTTACGACCTTCCATAGCGGCCGGAATCGGCGCATCGTCGTCACCGGGCGGCGGCACCTGGGCGCTGCCCGCCGATGGTTTTGAACGGGTTTCCTCCTTCGGCGGGGCCGGCGTTATGTTTTCCTTTGTTTTAACACCCTTGAGACCGGTGCCCGCGCCACCGGGATTGTCCAGACCGGAAACGAGCTCCCGGATATCGACCTGTCGGTCCAGCAGCGCCAGGTCAACCAGCAGGCTTTCCAGAACGATCCTCGGGTCGGCGGCGTTTTTCAGCCGGGGTGTCGTATCACACAACCGCTCCACGATTGTTACCAGGTCGGGCAGTTCGTAACTGGCCAGCAAGCCGCGCAACAACTCCAGTTCGTCCCGGGAGGTAAACAGCAGGTCGCTCAGATCCCCGGGTGTGGCCAGCAGCATCAGGTCGCGGTACCCCTCCAGCAACGCGGTGGACAGTTCCTGAATGTCCAGCCCTTCATCCACACATCCGTTCAACAGCCGCAGAGATCCGGTCGGGTCGCCGCTGGCAATGCTATCCATGAACGCGAGAATCTTTTCCTGGTCGATCAACCCGAGGATATCGCGAACCGAATCCATCGTAATATTTCCGTCGGATGAAGTGATGCACTGGTCCAGCAGGCTGGTGCCGTCGCGCATGCTGCCGTCGGCCTTGCGCGCGAGCAGCCGCAGTCCCTCGTCGTCGAACTTCACCTTCTCGGCTTCACAGATTGCCCGAAGCCGACCGGATATTTCCTTTATTTCCAACCGCTTAAAGTGGTGACGCTGACACCTCGATTTAATCGTGTCGAGGATCTTCTGGGGCGCCGTGGTGGCGAAAATAAAATAAACGTGTTTGGGCGGTTCCTCCAGCGTCTTCAACAGAGCGTTAAACGCATGCGTGGACAGCATGTGGACTTCGTCGATGATATAAACCTTGTTGGCAAACTGGCTGGGAGTGTATCCGATGCTTTCCTGCAGGTCCCGAACTTCGCTGACGCCCGTGTGCGAGGCGCCGTCGATCTCCATCACATCCAGGTTGTTTCCCTTGATCACGGCGAGACACGAGGCGCACTGGTTACACGGATTGCCGTCCCCCGGCGGGTTTTCGCAGTTGATCACACGGCCGAGAATACGCGCCGTGCTCGTTTTGCCACAGCCACGCGGGCCGGACAACATATAGGCGTGGGAGATACGGTCCGTCTCAACCGCTTTTTTGAGCGTACGGGTGATGTGGTCCTGGCCGACCAGCTCGTCGAAGGTCAGTGGACGCCACTTCCTTGCAAGAACCTCGTAACTCATTGGCTCACCGGCCTGTGTGGAGGGTAAACAGAGACCGTGCACCCACCTCTGAACGCCGGAACCGTGACACGATCACGGGTTAGCTCCAGTCAGGTGACCCCACATCACATGCTCCGATCCATTTACCGCTGCTACCTTCCGGTCCTGACGGGGTTCATGGGAGACCATTGCGCGGGACCTGACCATCAACACCACTACCGTAACCGTGAACATCGACCCCGAACGCCCGCGGGAGGGAATTCGACCCCGCTATAGCGGATTGCGGGAAAAGGGCACCGCTACCACCCCGTCTAGCACGATCTCGTATTAAAAATGGTGGATATGAGCGGATTCGAACCGCCGACCCCCTCGTTGCGAACGAGGTGCTCTCCCAACTGAGCTACACCCCCACCAGATATTCAGTGGTCTCTCTATAAAAAATGGCGGAGAGAGGGGGATTCGAACCCCCGGAGCGCTTGCGCACTCAACGGTTTTCGAGACCGCCCCATTAAACCACTCTGGCATCTCTCCGCGGGCATAATAACGCAAACTGGGTGCCGGGGCAAGCCTGTAAAAAAAGTCGTTCAAAACGTCAATAGACGCAATCGCCGCTATATTTAGAATTGACAGGCTCAATCTAATCGGTTGAAATTGAAATCAATACAGCAGGCGAACGGCTTACCAAGGAGGAAATAATGTTTCGAATGAAAGCTTTGTCCACGCTGGTTCTGGTGGGTCTGATGAGCATCGGCGTGGCGTTTTCCGTTGGTTTGATATCGTGCGGAAAAAAGGACCCGGTGGGCACGGCACCCGGCCCGACTTCG
>CAYUDF010000171.1:0-6382 GCA_964443465.1 uncultured bacterium | reverse complement strand
TCAAACCGATGGCTACACCTGCGGACGGGTGACCCGGGCGGTATGCGAACAAATCGGCGGTTTACACGGCGTCGTGACGCACTCGTTCGGCGGTACCTCGGTCCTGCTGGCGATGTCGGAGGGTATCGAGATAGAGCGCGTGGTTTTGATCAGTCCGGGTATCAACGGCGAAACGTTTTTCTCCGGTTTTGCAACAATTGTCGGACTACCGGCGCGCGCCACCGATGAATTGCGAAAAATTATCATGTCACAGTACGGCGATCGCGACTGGAGCGTTTTTTCGGCGGTCAGTTTCGGAAAAGTGCTGGAGACCCAGGCGCAGGAGGCGCTGGTGATTCACGACGATGGTGACACCGAAGTGCCCCTCGCGGAAAGCGCCGAACTGGTCGACCTCGCCAGTAACGCCCGCCTGCTCACCACCCACGGCGCCGGACACCGGCGCATCCTCCGCAATCCTGATGTTATAAAGACGGTGGTTTCGTTTATCGACGGCGAATGAGTGCCGTGGTGGTCAATTGTCTGAACGGGGTTGACGTCTGTACTCGCTGACCATCCGGGCGATCAACGTTGACATGTACAAAATACCGATGGTCGCTTCCAGAATCGCCGCCGAACGCGCTTGAGACGTGACGGGAGAAATATCCCCGTAACCAAGCGTCGTCAACGTGACAAAACTGTAATAAAACATGTCACCCCAGTCGATGGCTTGATCTCCGTAGTTTTCGACAAATGAGCCGGAGCCTCGGAGTTCCATCAACATATAGACAACCGCAAAGGTCAGGCCGATCATCAGGTAGGCGCTGATAGCGCTCAGTATCGTGTCGGTGTCAACGGATCGCCTATGGAAAAGGTGTCGAACGATGGCGACCGTCGTGAACGCATAATAGACAACGATCAGTATCAGCACAAAATCATCGTTGACCATGGAGTATGGCATGAAGAAATGCCAGACAACGCTCAAAATCGCCGGGATAGCCAGAATGGTCCCGACAGTCAACACGCGCCGGTTATCGCTGACGGCATATATGCCGGTTAGCGGCGTGATCACAAAAAGAATCCCCAGTAGCTTGGCCGCGAACCGGTAGTCGGAAACGGTTGGATAAATGTAAATCAGGACGATAAGCGATATCAGCAGGTAGTAACACCGACTGCGCGATAACAGTTTCTTTATTATCGGCAAGGGCATGTTAGTTCCTCCGCGACAAGATTAGTCGATTTCAAACGCGAGGTAGTGCATCTGGCCACCTCGTATAACCTGTACCACAACGGCCTCTCCTGCGTCCAGCTCGCGAGCCAGCACGCGGAGCTCGGCGAGGTTTCGTACCGGCGACTGGTTAACGGACACAATTACATCTCCCGTTACGAAACTGTCGAGCCAGCCCGGTGTGCCCGCCGACCGTGCGGCGACTACAACACCTTCGGGGCTTCTCAGTCCCGGTAACATGGCGGCGATTTCGCGCGTGACGTCCAGGCCCAGTATGCCGAACTGCGAGATCAGGTTTTCTTCGGGGCGCACCAGGTCGGCCAGGCGCTTGCGGTTACCCGGACGTTCCGCCACCTCGACCTTCACGCTTTTATTCTTGCCGCCCCGCACATACTCGATCAACACTGTTTTGCCGATCGCCTTCCGGTACAGGTTAACGTTCAACTGCCGGGCGTTCTCCATTGGTTTTCCGTCCAGTGTGAGCACGATATCACCCGTCTCCAGTCCCGCTTTTTCCGCCGGGCTTTCCGGGTGGACGTCGCCGAGAATAACTCCCGCCTCTTGTTGCAGTTTGAGTCCGCGGGCCATCACCGGTGTAATCGTCTGTGCGTGGACTCCGATGGTGCCGCGGCGAACGGTGCCCGTCGACCGGATCTGTTGAAACACATTCTTGACAATATTGGACGGTATGGCAAACCCGATGCCTTCGCTTCCGCCCGACTGAGACAGGATCAGTGTGTTGACGCCGATCACCTTTCCCAGCGCGTTAACCAGCGGTCCACCGCTGTTGCCGGGATTGATTGTGGCGTCGGTCTGGATATACACCACCGGTGCGTCGGGTTGCAGCTGCCGGGCAACCGTGCTGACGATACCCATCGTCATCGAATTCCCCAGTCCGAACGGTGCGCCAAAAGCGAGAACGATCTGCCCCTGTTCGATGTCGTCCGAGTCGGCCAGTTCGAGATAGGGCAGGTCCTTTTCCTGGATCTTGATCACGGCGAGGTCGGTCTCGTGATCCACGCCGATCACCTGCCCCCCGACCACGCGCGCGTGGATTTTGAGGAGCGATTTTTTGCCTTCCTTTTCTTTGCCGCTGAGCGGGATCAGTACCTTGACCTGCCGGGCGAGTTCCACGACGTGGGCGTTGGTGATGATGTATCCGTTTGGGTCCAGGATGATACCGGAACCCGTCCCGCGCTGCACCGTGAACGGCGCCAGATCGTTGCCCTGGGCGGGGCCGAAACCGGTCGTGTAGATCTGGACCACCGCCGGGGTGACCTTTCTGGAACAATCCTCAAAAGTGCTGCTGACGTCTTCCAGCGTGATCTCGGCTATCAACGGGGGAGCTGTTACAATCAGCAGTACAACCGCTAGAAACCCCGGGCCGATTCTTTTTATTTTTCGCAACGACATATCTACTCCTGTTTTGAAACGATTTGACCCGGCGATTGTGCTGCAGTCCGGGCGTCTGGGTCAGAATTATCCACCAACGATGACGGGACTGTCAGCACAAATCGCCAAGTGCTGTGTCGCCGTCACACCGATAAGGTTCTATTACTTCGAACGTGTTCGACTTTTATACCGGTCCGGTATATCCGGAAAGCGGGGAAGGCAACTGCACCCGATCCACTCGGCCTCCGATTCGGTCCACCACGCGGGTGGGGGTCCGGTTTCCGGGTTCCAGCGTCCTACCAGTAACGGGTTGGGGCCGTGGAATCGGAAATAGAAGTACTCCTCGTATATGCAACCGGAAGGGCAATCGCCCCATGCGTACCGGAAAAGGTACGTATAACCGAAATGTATATGAAAACCGATGAAGATCTCGGGGCCGTCCCCGACGGTATCGAATACCGGTTCGGCCGAGCGGACACCGGGTAGTTCCAGGTACCGTTCCACCGCCAGGCACGGGTTGATCGGTCGTTCGAAGTGCAGGACCACGTGGCCAAACTCGAGCGGCAGGATGCGCACCGGTCCGAGCTCATCGTTGAGTCCCTCCCAGAAGGGGTAGCTGCCGGTCGCTACTTCGTGGCTGGCCATATCGCCGAACCGGAGCTCTATTTCGCCGGTCCATGCGGTCCGGGCCCGCGTCTGGACCAGCGCATCGTAGCCGTAGGCCGAACGGATGGCGGCCAGTTGTTCCAGAATCTCCTGGGAAGTTTCCTCGATGGGCCGTAGCGACTCAGAAACACACAATGAAAGGATATCGGCCTCCCACGGATCCGCCAGCGACAGGTCTATCCGTGAGTTTTGCGGGGGGGATTCATCACCGGGCGGGGATTCGGAGACGTCCTCGACGTGCGCGCCGCCGGTACAGCCGGCGAGTGCAAAAAAAACGATCCATACTGGGACCGTCAACTTTGTTGGAAATGGCATATAGTAATCCCCCGGTAACCATACGGTGGGGTTTCGAAGGAGATTATACACCATATCGGTACCGGGGGTACTATATATCGAAGCGCTTTTATTACATATGCGAGGCCGGCGGCCCGGCGGAATCGGTAACACCGCCGCCAGCGCGCTTGATTCGCTCCTCGAATTCTTTTTTGTCCAGTATGGAGGCGATCAACAAACCGGCTCCGATAAACAACGGGATCAGCCCCCACGCCCAGGCATTCACGTCGGCAGCATCAGGATTGGTCGCCAGACCGATGGTCAGCGCGAGGCCAAGCCCGACCCAGACCAGTCCCCATGCCCGGCGCAACGCGTGTACCGGTCTCATCTCTTTTTCAGCGGATTCCGGCAGCGGCAATCCCTTTTCAAGCGCCACCAGCCGTTCTTTGTGTTCGAGGTCTTTCTTCCGTCCCGCCACGACGATCGCGACCGATATCACCAGGGCCGCCCCCAGGAGGAAAACGATGGGTATCATGACTGCGATGTGTTCTGCTCCGATGTTTGCAAACATAGTACTATTCCTTTCGCATGGTTGCTGGCTTTGCGATATGCCTTATCATTCGGTTCATCAGGTGTGACATGGGCTCCCGCGGTAAAGTTTCAAAAAAATCTGACACGGGCCGGAGCAGAGATATAAAAACTCCCGATATCCCTTAAAGTGTTATAAAGTTGAAACCGATTGCCTGTCAAGCCGGTCTTATTAAACAGGAGTGACAATTTGCCGGGAGAAAGTGACCATGATCTTGTTGCTAAAGCGTTGCAAGGAAACCAGAAAGCGTTTCAGAGCATCGTTGAGCGCGTACATCCGACGGCTTACGCCGTTGTTCGAAGTGTGCTGGGCGACAGCGACGAGGTGGAAGACGTTCTCCAGAATGTGTATATCAAGGTACACCGGGGGCTGGGAGTTTTTCGTGGCGAATCTCGTTTATCCACATGGATTTACCAGATTGCCCGTAACGAGGCGATCAACGCCGCACGCCGCCGCCGCCTGGAGGGGCCGCCGATAGACGAGGTGGTCCTGCCGGCGGGGGAGGACACAAATCCCGAAACCGCCTACGGCAGGCAGGAACTGAGCTCGAGAATGGAAGCAGCCATGTCAGGTCTGGAAGAGAATTACAGGATGGCACTCGAATTGCGATACATGGGCGAGCGGTCGTACGAAGAAATCGCCGACACCCTGGGGCTTCCCATCGGAACGGTTAAGACGTACATATATAGAGGGAAGGCGCAATTGAAGAAAGTGCTGATGCGCCAGACCGATCCCTCTCTGCAAAAAGGTAAAAAAGGCTGATGGATCACGAACAGCTGGAAGAATTGTTACCCGCCTATCTCGACGGTGCGTTAAACGCCGAACAGACGGATCGGGTTAAAACCTGGCTGGAGGGTTCGGCCGAGGCACGCCGGGTGCTGGAGGAGTTTCGTCAGCTGGACATCCTGCTGGAATCCCGCCGCGACCTGGTGCCGCCCGCCGCCCCGTTTGCCCGAGCCGTGTTCACAATACCGCTGCACACGCGCGTACGCCGGGTGATGGACGCGGTATTCAGTCTCCACGGAATATCGGGACTGCTGATCGTACTCGTCGGCATCATGTTGTTCATCTACCGCCAGCCCATCACCAACTGGTTCAACCGCACGCCGGACCTGCCCGGGTCCGAAGGCCTTGGCCTGGAATGGTTGAACTCGGTCCTGCTTCAGTTCAGCGGCGCCGACATCTGGACCATGACGGCGGTTTACGCGGGTCTGACCCTCTTGATCCTTGGCTCATCCGGCGCCATGCTGATGCGGCACCTCCGCGACTAGTCTTCTTTTTTGATCTTCGAAACGAGAACTCGCTCATTTTAGCGGATCGAGATAATCGGGGAGACTGATACCGCTCTTTAACTGCGGGTCGTCTTCGGGTGATCCGGGCTTCAACTCAAACGGGAGCAGTCCCGCCCAGGTATCCAGTTCGTGGTCCTCTTTTTCGTCAAACGCGGGACCTGTACGGATCTTTGCCGAAGCTTCATCCAGCGGAATTTCGATCAGGGCCGTCTGGGCGAGTTCCTTGTGGTTGGGCGGGCGGACGTCGTCCCAACGACCCGGGATGAGGTGTTCAAAGAATTCCCTGAAAGCCGCTGCCTTTTGCTCGTCGCCCTCGATCAGGTGCGCCTTACCGAACACCATCACCGACCGGAAGTTCATCGAGTGATGAAACGCGGAGCGGGACAGCACCAGGGCGTCCATGTGTGTGACGGTCACGCACAACTCGGCGCCGTTTTTGAGCGCTTTCATCAGGCGGCTGCCGCCGAATCCGTGGACCAGCAGCCGGTCACCCGAGCGTGCGCAGGTCATCGGGATTACAAATGGCTGATTGTCAATAGCGAGACCGACGTGGCAAACCATTGCATCGTCCAGGATGGCATAAATGGTTTCCTTGTCGTAGGCGCCGCGTTCGGGCAGCCGTTTGACTTCGGCGCGTCCGGATGGTGGGGTACTGCTCATAGTATCAGACAGCCGCAACAAACCCGCGACCGTCAGCCTCCTTACGGTGTGTTACAACAGTTGGGGACAGTCCGAGGCCACCGGGCATTCGTCACACAGCGGTTTTTTGGCGCTGCACCACTTGCGGCCGTGGGATGTAATGAGGTGAGACGTTTGCGTCCAGTCGTCGCGCGGCAACAGCTCCATCAGGTCGAACTCAATCTTGTCAGGATTTTTCTGCTCGCTGAAACCCATCCGTTGCGACAGGCGGATCATGTGCGTGTCGACGACGACACCCGGAACGCCGAATACGTTGCCGAGCAGGCA
>CAYUDF010000170.1:0-6423 GCA_964443465.1 uncultured bacterium | reverse complement strand
CCGAGTTCCTGCACCACGTATGGGTCGTCGGGGAACAACTGCACGGCGCGTTCGAGTACGTACTGCGAGTTCAGCCGATCGACGATTGTGCCGCGCTCCCGGAGCAGGCGCCCGTGCAGGATGAACAACTGTGGGTCACGGACCTTATCGAGGTCGGCGTGATTGAGGTGATTGATGGCGGCCAGTGTGTCTCCGGCGCCAAGGGACTCCATCGCTTTTTGTACGTTTCGGTCCTCCCGGGTGAAGCCATCGTTCATGGTCAAACACGAAGTTAAAACGAAAATCACTATACATAAATAATACCGCGATCTCATACAGGCAATATAACAGGTTAACTCATACCAGAACAAACAGTTCCGACGTCAACCATCAGAGAACATGAAAATGATATCCGAAACTAGTTTTAATTGTTGGGAATGACTGCAGGAAGTTATACAGTTACACCCACCTGTCAATATATTGGTTAATTCCGTGTTTAGTCGCCAAGGGAGGTGACGCTATGAAAATGTCCATTGTTTGCGCGCTTCTGGTTGCGGGCTTACTGTCCGGCGTGATCGTGGTGCAGGGAGGTGAAACGGCCGACAGACCGGCGCTCGGTCTGCCACCGGTACCCGTACCGGCGGATAATCCGCAGACGGCGGCAAAGATCGCTTTGGGGGCGTTGTTGTTCAACGATACGAGGTTCAGCTCGACCGGTGAGGTGAGCTGCGCTACCTGCCACGACGCCCAAAAGGCATTCACCGACACGCCGCTCAAAACTTCCGAAGGAATCAACAAGTTGACGGGCACGCGCAACGCGCCCACGGTGGTCAACGCCGTGTATATGAAGACGCAGTTCTGGGACGGCCGCTCACCCAGCCTGGAAGACCAGGCGCTCCACCCGTTCACAAACCCGGTGGAAATGGGGTTGAAGGACCACGAACCGATCCTGGAGATCGTTCGTGCCGATCCTGGATACGCGGGGGCTTTTGAGTCGGTATTCGGCAAGACGGGTGAAGCCATCACGATGGTTGAGGTCACTCAGGCCATCGCGGCGTTCGAGAGGGCGCAGGTTTCGGGCAACACACCGTTTGACCGCTGGTTCTACGGCGGCGAAGAAGATGCGATGACCGCCGCGCAGAAAAAAGGCTACGAGATATTCATCAACGAAGGACGCTGCGTATCGTGCCACATCATCGAACAGACACAGGCGCTGTTCACCGATAACCGCTTCCACAACATAGGTGTGGGCATAAACGATATTCAAAACGACGTGCCGTCGCTCGCCCGCGAGTTTTTGCGCGCGGAAGCAACGTTAAGTGAAGTCGATATCAAGGTGTTGTCGGACAAAAAGACGTCGGAACTCGGCCGGTTCGCTGTGACGCGCGGGTTTGACGACCTGGGCTCGTTCAAGACACCCACGCTACGCAATATCGCCGTTACCGGGCCCTATATGCACGATGGCAGCCTGGCGACACTGAAAGACGTTGTGACGCACTACAACAACGGTGGCGTAACCAAAGCGGGCGACCCGGTGAACGATTTTCTAAGCGGCGGCATCCGCCCGCTCGACCTGACGGACGGAGATATCGACAACCTGGTGGCGTTTATGGAAGCGCTGACCAGTCCCGAATACGCCAACCTGGTAAAAAAGTAAAGGAGGCGACAATGAGCAACCACCGCTTGAATCGTAGACAGTTTCTCAAGTGCGCGGGTGCAGTCGCGGCAGCGAGCTGCCTGCCCGTGAGTACCGTCGAGCTCGCGTTCGCCGACAAGCGCAAGAACTTCACGTTTGCCTATATTTCGGACGCGCACATCCAGCACATTACCGGCACAAAGTTTGTGAACAACTGGGACCGCGGACTGATCCGCGCCGTGGCGGAAACCAATCTGCTCGACCCGAAGCCGGACTTTGTGGTTTTCGGAGGAGATCTCGCCCAGCTCGCCAAAAAAGAAGAGCTGGATCACGGCGCCGAAATGCTGTCGAAACTGGACTACAAGACGTATTGCGTCATGGGCGAACACGACTACTACCTCGACCTCGGCAAGTACTGGTCGAAGTTGTACGGAGACCAGTATTACAGCTGGGATCACAAGGGCGTTCATTTTGTTACGCTGAACAGCATTCTTACCTTTGACGACTGGACCCACGACCGGTGGCCGAGCGGCGAACAGCGTATGCTGGAGATGGCCGGGCTGGACAATCCGAACGGTTCGCCGTTTTTGGTGGGAGACAAACAGCGCAAATGGCTGGCAAAGGATCTGGAAAAGGTCAAGAAAGACACGCCGATTGTTCTGTTTTCGCATTCACCGATACAGAAGATCTACAAGGGCTGGAATTTCTGGACGGATGACGCCGAACAGATACAAGCGCTGCTCAAACCGTTCGACGACGTCACCGTGGTGTACGGTCACGTGCACCAGATCCAGTACAACCAGATCGACAATATCAGTTTTCATGCGGTGATGGCCACTGCGTGGCCGTGGCCGTATCCACAGAGTTACGCGCAGGCCAAGAGCCACCTGCCAAAACTCACCGTGCCGATGAACCGGGCCGATCCGTTCTTCGAACGCGATGCCACGGGCTGGCAGCTGATCGATGTCGATACCGGACGAACAGCGTTGAAATACAACCTGTACAACAACACAAACCGCACGGTTGCGTTCAATCCGGAAACGGGTAAGCCGGAAGACAGCGCGTTCCAGGACAAGAAAAAGCGGATAGTCCCGCAAACTCATTATTAGAGGAGGATACGATGACCAGAATAATAGCGGGATTGGCGTTGGTGGCGGTTGTTGTCGCAGTGGTTTTTGTTGGACTAAACGTCCGCGCGGATGAATTCACCAAGGAAGACCTCGAGCGCTGGGAAAATGAATACATGAGTGTTGTTAAAACGGGTCGAGAACTTTGGGTCAGCGGCGAATTGGGGACAAACGGTGTTTCTTGCGCCCAGTGCCATCCCAACGCGGCAAACACACACCCCGAGACGTATCCGAAATTCCAGCAGCAGCTGGGCAAAGTGATTGCGCTACGCGACATGATCAACTGGTGTTTGATGAACCCGCTGGAGGGCGCACCGCTCCAGCTCGATGATCCCGACATGATCGCCATTGAGGCATACGTGTTGTATGAACGGCGCGGAGTAGCACTTGCTCCGGGAAAACATTAGAGGAAGACGTCGCGCTCGTTTTCGTGTGAGGCGGGCGCGGCGTCGCCGGATCGTTAGACGTGATTTCTCAGCATCAGCTCTTTTGGGTGGGGGTCGAAGTACAGCTGTCCCGCGAGATACTCGACGCCGTGTTTACGGATGTTAAATCTTAACAGCGTCAGCGGAACGATCAGTGGTAACAAACCGGCCGCGTAGTCGTCGATTGCCGTTGCGATTTCCCGCTTTTCCGCGGGGTCGAGCGCCCGCTTCAGATATCCCTGGGCGTGGGAAAGCACGTTTCTGTGCTTTTTTACCGTTGCCGGCGTCTTCAATGTTTCATAGAACCCAAGTTCATAATCGTTGTACAAAGACCTGTCGCTGATCTGCGCGGCGCTGGCGACGATTCTTCCGAGTCGCCGGTACCCCGACTCGTTGTGTGCACGCAGGAGCATCTTATGCGCGGTATGAAACGCGATCAGACGACGGCGCGATAGTCCGGCGCTGGCCAGGGCGCGCCAGCGGTTTCTGCAGAACACGCGTTCGATAAAGTTTTCCCGGATTCTTGAGTCGTTCAGCCGGCCTTCCTCTTCGACGGGTAGCGTTGGCCACAAAGACATCAAGACTTCGGTGAAAATGCCCACGCCGTTGTGACGCTTTACATTTTTGTCACCATAGACCTTGACGCGCTCCATGCCGCACGACGGCGACCGGCTTTTAACGATATAACCATCCAGGTCGGTTTTTTTCAGTTCGCGAACCCGTTTGCCGGCGAACGACGACATTTTTCGTGTGAAGTCTTTGCTCGTCGATGGCGACACAAGACTAATCCCCGAGCCCGCCGATTCGAGCCGGACGGTCGGCCGGGGCGTACCCATCCCGATCTCGACTTCGGGGCACACCGGTACCCAATCGAACCATTGCCCCAGGTTTTCGACCACGAATTTGTTCCGGGAGTGTCCGCCGTTGTAGCGGACTTCGTTACCCAGCAGGCAGGACGATACGCCCAGTCGCAGAGTGTTATTCTCGTCGTGCCATTCCGACCAGCTGCCGGCGATTTTGTCGGACGGTTTTTTCATTTTTCTGTTCCTTCGGATCACTATAACTGACTTTCAGATCCGGGCGCAACACATACTGAATTATTGGCTTGACTAATATTGGCAAATTGGTAAAATAGCCAAATAGTTTCCAGCGGAGGATAAAAATGGACGACAAAAAACGGGCTCTTTTTAACGCCCAGGCAGACGTATTAAAGGCGATGGCCCACCCGACCCGGCTGTTCATCGTGGACCAGCTTTCGCGCGGCGAGAAAAATGTGGGTGACCTCACCAGGATGATCCGCTCTGACGTATCGACCGTTTCGAAGCATCTGTCCGTACTGAAAAATGCCGGTATTATCAAGGACGAAAAACGAGGCGCTCAGGTGTTTTATACACTGGGTATGCCGTGTGTATTGAATTTCTTTTCGTGTGTACAATCCGTGATCAAGTCAAAAGCCGACGACCAGATGAAACTGTTGAAATAAGCGAAAGCAAGTTTATGTCCTGGAAATCTGAGTGGAAAAAACTGGCGGTTATCGTAGCGGTGTTTCTGGGTTGCTATTTTCTGCCGGTGGGTTCGGAGAGGTTTAACACAGCGGTCGCTGAAGCGTTTTATCTCGTTCGGTGGTACGCCCGCGAACACGTCGTCCTTTGCCTGATTCCCGCTTTCTTTATCGCCGGCGCGATATCCGTATTCATCCGCCAGTCTTCTGTTATCAAGTACCTCGGCGCCGGAGCGAACAAATTTGTCGCCTACGGCGTCGCTTCGGTCTCCGGTACGGTACTGGCCGTGTGTTCGTGTACTGTTCTGCCGCTTTTCGCAGGGATCAACAAGCGGGGGGCCGGACTGGGGCCGGCGACCACTTTTCTGTATTCGGGACCGGCGATTAACGTACTGGCGATTGTTCTGACCGCGAGGGTTCTGGGGCTCGAGCTGGGTCTTGCCCGTGCCGTTGGCGCTATTGTATTCAGTATTGTCATCGGGTTATGTATGCATCTGATCTTCAGGGATGGGCAGGCGGAACTGTCCGGTCAGGCCACTGAGCTCGAAGATGAGCAGGATAAACCGTTGTGGCACGACGTGTCCTTTCTGGCGGTTCTGGTCGGGATCCTGATTTTTGCCAACCTGGGTAAACCCTCCGGAAGCCACGGATTTTGGGAAACGGTACAAGCGGCCCGGTGGATTGTGACGGGCAGCCTCGCCGCCGTACTGGGATTGATGCTGGTTGTGTGGCAAAAAATCAACGTCTGGAAAGTTGCGCTGGCTGCGTTACCCGCCGCGGTACTTGCGGTCATCGCACCTGGAAATCCGATGCTTGTTTTCGCGGCGGGTGTTGTTGGTTTGTCCGTTGTGATATCGACCAGCCGTGGGGACGCGGGATTGTGGTTTGAGTCTTCCTGGGATTTTGCCAAGCAGATACTGCCGCTCCTGCTTCTGGGTGTGCTGGTCGCCGGAGTGTTGCTGGGGCGACCGGGCGAAGAAGGCCTGATTCCCTCCGAATGGGTTGTGCGCCTGGCGGGAGGGAACTCCCTCGGTGCGAACCTGTTTGCGTCCGTTATCGGCGCGTTCATGTATTTCGCGACACTGACGGAAATCCCCATCCTCCAGGGTCTCCTCGGCAACGGGATGGGGCAGGGGCCGGCGCTTGCATTGTTGCTGGCGGGGCCTGCGTTGAGCTTGCCCAACATGCTCGTTATTCGCAGTGTTATCGGTACAAAAAAGACGGTTGTGTTTGTGGCGCTCGTTGTGGTGATGGCAACCATCTCGGGTTTGATCTACGGTACTTTTTTTGGCCAGGAGGTGTAGTAATGACAAAAATTCTGGTGCTGGGTCCGGGGTGCGCAAAGTGCAACAAGTTGCTCGAGAACGTCGAGCAGGCGGTGAAAGAACTCGATATCGATTGCGACGTCGAGAAGATAACGGATATCAATGCGATCACCAGCTATGACGTGCTGATGACCCCGGCGCTTGTGATCGACGGCAAGGTGAAGTCGAGCGGGTCAGCGCTTAATGTCGACAAGGTCAAAACAATAATCTCGGAGATGTGAAATGAAACCCAAGTTTATCTTGACGGTTGTTCTCCTGGTATTTGTCGCGGCCAGCGTGGGGTACCTGGTTGTTTCGGAGACGGGAAAAGAAAAACCGGCCGCGGTTGTCGCCGATAATTCAGAAAACGACGGTGAAAAAACCGTGATTTACTATTTTCACGCGACGAAACGGTGTGTTACCTGCCGGACAATCGAATCTTACGCCGAGG
>CAYUDF010000169.1:0-6429 GCA_964443465.1 uncultured bacterium | reverse complement strand
ACCAGGCTCTGCTCCAGGTCAAATGTAAGGATCAGATCGCTGATTTCGTCCTGAATAGGCAGAAACGCAATCCCTATCCTGCCGGTGAACGGTAGCGGATCACTCTGTTCCCGGTCGATGAACGCGATATCCGGACCCAGGTTCTGGAGTGATAATCCAAACTGCAATTTCTTTGAGGGCAGTTTCCACATGATGCCGGAATCAATAGCGAAGGAAGAGCCGGAACCGTTGATGTTATCCTGCGTAAACTCCGCTGGCGCGTAATCCGCATGGATGAACTTCATCGAAATTCCAAGACCGAAGTTTTTCGTGAGCTCCATCGCAAACGCCCCAAACAGAGAGCCTTCCCAGCTGGTGAATTCACCCAGCGTATTTCCCTCGGTATTAGTGGCAATGCTGGAACCGTAAGTAAGATAGACCAGTCCCGCGCTGAATGTACCAATATCCCGGATTTCCTGCGTATACGCCAGGTATTCGTAATAAACGTCGGTTGCGAGATCCGGGACCAGCTGGCTGTGCATCAGTGCGATATTTCGCCGGGGCACAAAGGCCAGACCACCGGGATTCCACCAGGCGGCGGTGGCATCTTCCGCGATGGAGACGTACGCTTCCCCCATACCGTTCGCGCGAGCGCCGGGGGGTATGATCAACGAAGGGACACCCGCTTCCGCCACGGCAAAAGCCTCGGCGGCGGGCAAAATGACTAACACGGATACAATGGCGGCCAATAGACGCTTGTGCATGAAAGAATCCTCCTGTACCCCTAAATATTAATGCCTCAAACTGGTGTGGTCAAGCTCTCAAGCGGTTCGGCATAAAGAAATTACTGAATTTTCGTCAACTTTCCACGGATCACCAGCGGGGTCCGGTCAACCTCGGTAAAATCCACCGTAGCTACATACAAATATGTGCCATTGGCAATTTCCTCGCCAGCAATGTCCCTTCCCTCCCAGAATATCCACTGCTCGCCTCCGTTGAGCTGTTCCTCGATCCGCCGGATTCGCCGGCCGGATACGGTGAAAATATCCAGCCTGACATGGGCCGGATTGGACAGACGCAACAGAAACTGAGTGCTGGTACTGAACGGGTTAGGGTAGTTGAAGACCACATCTGCAAAATAATCCAGGGGATCGGTGACGGTGAAGTTCAGCGTATCCAGAGTCGTCTGGGCAAAGCTGTCCGCCACCCTCAATATTGCCCGATGGTTGCCCACCCCCAGATGCGGAAGCGGGTATGTGAGGACACCTGAGGTGTCCGTGCCACCATGGTCGAACTCGAAAAAGCGGGTCACATCGAGCGGCACCGGTGAATCGTCGATTAACAGGGCGTGCCGGCCCTCATTGGTGGTATTGAGGATATTGACCCCGTCCTGGTCCCGGATTATGGCCTGGAGGCTCTCTCCCGGTTTCACCACGGTCAAACCGCTCTTGAATCCAAATCTCACCCGGGGTGACCCGTCCAGCGCGTGGAGGGCCAGCGAATCGGCCGGAGTGGGCGGCACCAGAGCCAGCAAGTCCCTGTCCGTATTGCCGGCGTCGCCGTCGGCGTTATTCGCGTAGGCGGTCATAAAAACGGACGGTCCGGTGCGTGCATATCGCGGCACCCTGAAATTCACTTCAAATTCGCCGTTGGTCACATCGGCCGTTCCGCGGTACAACGGACCGCCGTGAAGAAAATAATACATGAAACAGCCATCGGTTTTTGTCTTGAGAAGATCCGGTTCGTTGACGTTAACCGTCACTGTCCCGCCGAATCCGGTATCGAGCTGACCGTTTGTGTACACCCCACCCCGTACCGTCTTTCGGATTCCGGCGACCAGGGAATCCGCCGTCGCCGGAATCAGGCGGATTTCCTTCTGCGGGGCGTGTACGCGAAGGGCCGGATCCGATAACAGGTTGTATTTCCAGTTGTTATCTTCTCTTTTTGCGTCATTGATGCCCATTCCGACCGCCTGTAAAACGGCCAGTTTTGCCGACTGGATCGCTTCACCCAGGGGGACACCCTCCCCCTGCACGCGGGGCAACATCCGCTCAAACACAGCAAAATTCAGGCTGGTGTTCGGGGAGATAAATGAAAGTGACGATGCGGTAACCGTCCCGATCGCGCCACCTCCCTCCCGCAGCAACAGTCTTTCCGACAGACTTTTGTCCGTCGGGTTGGCGAAATCACCGATAGTACAGCTGTACGCCATCACGATCGGAAGTTTGCCGCCGTTGTTCAGTTTCGCGACATCATCATCGAGGAATACGATTTCGTCCGCCATCTGGCGGGAGCTGCCGTGACCGATATAATTAATAACCGTGGCTCCGGCGTTCCACATTTCGAGGAGATCCAGACGGGCTCCCGGTTTAAGCCTGGACACGGACGGGTAATCCGTAAGGTATATCTTCTGCACGTCCGTATATGAAGGGACCATGCAACAGGCAATCGTTTCTGAATCACCCGTAAACGAGGCTTCGCAGCGGGTTCCCTCGTCGTCCGCCACCAGGATTACCTGGTTTCGCCATACGCCGTACAACGCATCCGTTTCGTAGCCGACGATCTTGTCCACCAGCGTGTTCGCGTCATTCGACGTACACGCGGGCAAACGCCCGATGGCGATATCCCCCACACCCCACCCGGTTGCCTGATCGGACGGATCCATGTGTGCGTACCACTCGTCGGTGGCGTAGGAATACGGGTTTATCGTTTTCGGCGGAAGATAAACAAACGTTGGTACGCAGTCAGCCATCGAGCTGGCGTGGAATTTGAAGTCGATTGAAGCGTCGCCAAAAAGCGCGACAAAGGCAAGGTCGGGATTACCGCCCGTTTCATAATTCTCGTATAAAAACTTGAGGTAATTCCGGATGGCCATGGGATCGGACTGGCCGCCGGAAAAATTGTCGTAGATCTCTTCCGGCGTGACAACATTAACCACGGGGTTATCGTAATGCGGAAGCATGTTTCGCCGGTGGGACGCCAGCCGCTCGGCAGCGGCGCGCTTGAAGACCGGCGCCGATACGATCACCATGTTGGGCCCCGTCGTGGCCGCCCGGAGATCAACCGCCGCAATCCTTCTGACCGATCCAGACGGCACCGGCGTCAGCGCCAGGTCTCCCGAGACCCAGAACTGTTTGCGGTTGCCGGTGAACGACGAAGAAAACCTCAACCGGCGCGAGCCAACCTCATCCGTCAATTCGATGTCGGTCAGTCTATCGACGGCAAACCGGTCGGTGACATCAAAAACGTAGATACTCCCGGAAGACGGCAGTTGGGTGACCCGGAAATCCACCGAACCCGTCGTATCGGGTGAAGAGAAACCAAGGCGGTTACCCAGTGCTTTTGTACGCCGTTCGTACGCCACCGAAAACCATGCGAAGTACATCCAGTCCTTGGTATTCAGGTCCCTGGGTAACTGGAGTAAAAAATCCCGCTGGCCGTGCGTCAGAAAGTTACCGGTTATCGTTACCGGTCGACCGTCTTCGTAGCGCTGATCAGTGCCGGTGATGTCCCAGCGCGCGTCCCAGCTGAAGTCACCGATAACGGTGGACACGCCGAACTCGTCGCGAACCATATAGCGTGCGTGATGCCCCGTGTTGACGTTTTGACCAAGGTCGTCAAACCGCTTGAGGTCAAACGGCGCCAGCGCGATTGATCTGAATTCCTGGGGCACCCCGGGTACGGGGTCGGCGATGTTAATATTATTTTCAAGAATCGCCTCGTATGGCGGCCTCGAATTCTTTGGCCTCGATACCTTCAGCCACAACCAGAAATCTCCCCCGTAGTCGTAGTCATCGATTCTGTTCTCTTCGAAATACAGTCTTTCCCGGTACGTGGAGCGGTCCGGGCCCGGACCGGGCGCCGACGACCGGGGTTGAACGCGAAGGGGCGAGCCGGCAAAACCGGCGTCTCCCGGCTCCGGCCACGTAAGGTAGTAGTAGTTGGAAGTAGAACGATAGTGAGTGTGATAGACCGAATCGGGCGACGAAGGATCAAAATAATCCATCCAGTCGGCGGCGCCCAGGCCGTAAAAGATAACGCGGTCGCCGGCGTCAAAAGTACCGTGCCCGCCGTCTTCGACAAGAATCGCAACCTCTTTCATCCAGTTACCGATCCGCCAGGACCCGTCGGGGTCGTCGAGGTCCCGCTCCTGCCCCATTCCGTCTCCGGTGAACATTCGAAACTCTGAAGGATTGCCGGGATTGAAGGCGCTGATGTCACCGTAATCCAGGACGTACATGCCACGACCGGTGACTTCGATCTTCAGCCAGTTGCTCGTCAGCGAAAAGTGGGGGTCCACACCCGACTGGGATGGCGCGGTAACAGGCCCACGTGGGCGGGAAATCACCGGTTTCGGAAAATAAGCGCGGTTGATGACACGATCGACCACTACGGGATCCGCTTCCGCCCATTCACGGGTATCGCCTGAGGGTGTCCACGTAATGGCGACACTGTAGTCCGACCAGTCGCTGGCAGTACCCTCCTGCCGGTCCAGCTGCCGGAAGAAGCAGCGGACCGCAACCACATTTGTGTTGCGGTATAGAAACGGCTTCGAAACGTCAACCAGCGATTCCGGAAATCGTAACCCCGTCAGCGGCTCAAATCCGACCTCATCTTCGGACGGTTCGAACAGGGCTGATTCTGCGGAGCGAATCGGACGGGGGTTGACCTCGCCGTCGATCTGCCGGCTGGAAACGGAAACTCCCGCCGGCACCGCGACCAGAAATGTCACAACGGGCAGGGGCAAATTGTCGTTCAGAACCGGCGAAACGTGAACCACGATTTCGCCGTTTCGCTCCGACACAACCGTCGCGTTATTGTTGGACGCAGCAGCACGCGAACCGTCGCCCGCCACAACGGCGGCCACCAAGAGAATTGTTATTAATAACGAAATATAACGCATTCTACCGTCACCCCGACGATTAAGGGTCTGACTGAAAGTGACAAAACGGTGATTCAATATTGAAACCGATAGCAATGCGTCGATCAGGCGCTCCCTATGACTCTAACGGCTCCGCCCTATCGATCAACATGATAGGGATGCCCATGTCATTTACAGGGTATTTCAGTTTACATTCCTCGCAGACCAGGAACTCGCCGGGTTCGTCCAGGGTTACTTTTTTCTTGCACTTGGGGCAGGCAAGAATTTCGAGTAATTCCGGCTTGATCACTGGGTGCTCCTTTTTAACAGGGGATTCAAAGGCAGGCTGGCTGTACATCTAATCGTCAGAAACTCGTTCTGGG
The DNA here is from genome assembly GCA_964443465.1 of uncultured bacterium. Lineage (GTDB taxonomy): Bacteria > Krumholzibacteriota > Krumholzibacteriia > WVZY01 > JAKEHA01 > CAYUDF01. The sequence goes on along the minus strand of CAYUDF010000169.1, from coordinate 1,206 downwards.
ATAACAAGATAATACATTAGGCCCGTTTGTATTGTCAAGACGATTCTTCGGTGAAGTATCCGATCTTCTTGTACTTATTCAAACGTTTTTCGACCAGGGTATCGGCGTCGAAATGTTCCAGGTAGTCCAACTCTTCGTATAGTACGCGTTTCAGCTCCCCGGACATTGTATCGAGGTCCCTGTGGGCGCCGCCCGGGGGCTCGTTCACAACCCGGTCGACGACCCCCAGCGAATGCAGGTGGCCGGCCGTCAGCTTGAGCGCTTCGGCTGCTTCCTTGGTTTTGGCTTGGTCCCTCCACAGGATCGCCGCGCAGCCTTCGGGTGTTATCACCGAGTAAATGGCATACTCCAGCATAAGAATCCGGTCGGTGACACCCAGCGCCAGCGCGCCGCCACTGCCCCCTTCCCCGATGACTACCGATACAATCGGCACGCCGAGCCCGGACATTAGTTTCAAATTTTCGGCAATCGCCTGAAACTGTCCGCGTTCCTCCGCACCGAGGCCCGGATATGCGCCGGGCGTATCAATCAGAGTCACCACGGACAACCGGAATTTTTCCGCCAGGCGCATGAGCCGCTGGGATTTTCGATACCCTTCGGGATGCGGCATCCCGAAATTGCGATAGATGTTGTCCTTGGTGTTCCTGCCCTTCTGCTGGGCAATGATCATGATGCGTTTGTCGCCGAGCGTTAACAGTCCGCCAACGATAGCGGGGTCGTCGGCAAAGTTGCGATCGCCGTGCAGTTCGGTGAAATCATCTCCCAGGCGATTGATGTAGTCGAGCGCGTAGGGGCGCAGGGGGTGACGGGCCAGCTGAACCTTCTGCCACGCGGTCAGTTTCGAAAAAATGTCGCCCCGCAGTTTGTCGGCCTTGTCGGTCAGCCGCGTCACTTCATCATCGACGGAGACATTCTGAACGGACGCCAGATGCTTAAGCTCGGCGATTTTGTCTTCGAGCTCCACGATGGGTTTTTCAAATTCGAGAAATTGTCGTCCGCCCGGCGTGCCCGGTGTCAATCCTTCAGCCAATGTTTTTCTCCCGAAGGGGTTGGTTTTAAAACATGTCTACAAACGCTATCTCGAACTCCCGTCCAATGCGGCGCTCGGGCCGGAAATTCTGCGTAAGGTCCCTGAAAATCAGCATCATCGCCAGACTCTCACCATATGATACCCGAATTGCCCCGTCGAGGTAAATACCCCCGCCG
>CAYUDF010000168.1:0-6452 GCA_964443465.1 uncultured bacterium | reverse complement strand
ACTGCATGAAAACCTCTACAACGGTTCGAGCGGCGGTGCCGGTTAATTTCTATCACAAATATGTATAACCAACAATTGTGCCAGACCGGGGGTTTTCCCGAAAAACAGTGCAACCTGTATAAAAACATGGGCATAGGAATTTATAGACGGGAGACCGAATGAAGGAAAGCCGCCCCTGTTGTGACGTCGCGACACCACAGTGTGAATTCCAGGCACGCCAGAAGGCGCATAAATGTGGTATAATAGATCATGAAGTCGCTAATTATGCGGCCAGACATAACGAAAAGGGGAGAAAGGAGATCCGCCGTGAACGCGAATCGTGTCCGAATGGCAGTATCCCAAATTATCCCGATTGTTTTGGTTTTTTTGGTTACGATCCCCGCCGCCCACGCAGATGTCCTTTTTGACAACTACAACGGATTGTTCTTAACCAGCGCCAGTCCCAACTGGGGTTGTCTGGTGAACGGCCCCGATGTCAATTGTGGCACCCCGCACGAACAAGCCATCAAGTTCACCGTGGATTCCGGCGGCTTGTACAACGGATTCTATCTAACGTCTTTAACCGTTCCACTCAGCCTGCTCGACACGTGGGACTGTCTGCCAGATCCTGACACCAACCTGTGGGTCGGTCTGTATACCGACGCATTCGACCGTCCGGCGACACAGCTGGAAGTCGTTCAGGTCAGTGCGCCCGGTACAGAACCGGTGGATATCACAGCATCTTTCATCGGTACAACGGTGCTGGACGACGGAACCACTTACTGGGTCGTTCTGGTGGGTAATTCCAATTCGAACCACATCTGGTCCTACCCCGACCCGGCGATCGATACCAGTAGCCGTATGTACCGGTACGGGTTCGACAGCCTGTGGAAAGCCGGCGAAAACGACCCGGCGGTGCGCGTGGAAGGCGTTCCGACGGGACCGGTCCCCGTCCAGCCGTCGACGTGGGGTCAGATCAAATCGTTGTATAAGTGATCGACAGGGCAGCGGCGTATTCAGTCGTCCACGCTGGACAGGTACGCGAACAGGTTGTTCCAGTCGCTTTCCGTCCAGGGTTTCATGTATTTCTCGATATTCTTGTGCCCGCGTAAACCGTCGAGAAACAGCCTGATCTGAAGCCGCAGATAAACGGTGTACTGCCCGGCAAGCGGCGGATTCTTCCCCCGGCCCGCGCCTTCTCCGGCGTGGCACTTCTTGCACGTTTTGTTGTACAGAATCTGACCCTGTGTGATATCCCCTTCCACACGCGCGACATTAAAAACGCGTTTGGCGATCAGCAGCTTTTCATAGGCGGTCACGTCGTCGCCGACATCGGGCATTTTTGTGTAAAGCGCGATTTTTGACAGGAAGATGGAAATGTCGCGGATGTCATCCTCGGGCAACTCGCGTTCGGTCGCATAGGGGAACATGGGGATGTTCATGCGTTCCCTGGATTTGAACGCGCGCAGCTGGTTGGCGAGGTAGGTCGAGGACATACCCGCCAGCCGGGGATAGGTGCCGTCCCCGCCGCCTTCACCGTACACACCGTGGCACCCCGCGCAGATTTCATTGATCTCTTCGGCATTATCCGGATCGTACAACTCTTCGTCCAGGGTGGTTGCTGTCGTCTGCGACCGGGGACCACCAGGAGATATTGAACAAACAATCAGGAGCGCCAGATACAGAATTATCGCGGTATTTCGAGCAGCCATGGCCCCAACATACAACCTATTTCCGGTTGAGGCCCAGTTGTTTGATCTTTTTGTGGAGGTTGGTGCGCTCCAGGCCGAGTTCGTCCGCCGCCCTCGACACGTTCCAGTCGGTGCGGTCCAGTGCGATCTGGATCATGGTTTTCTCAAACTCACGACGGGCTTCCTGGAGTGTTACGGGGCCCCCGGCGGCCGGAATGGGGATACCGGGAAAAGTCGAATCCAGCGATTTTTCCACGTCCTCTACGCGCTCACCCCGGCGGGCCAATGCGACCGGCGGCACACCCGCGCGGATCTCGGCGCTGCAGTCTTCGACGCGAATCTCGCGGCCGGGACACAGGATCACCATGCGTTCGACCTGGTTGCGCAGTTCGCGAACGTTGCCCGGCCACGGATACCGCTTGAGCAGTTCGACCACTTTGGGGTTGAACTGCTTGGGGGAAAGGCCGTTTTCCGCGCAGTACTCGCGCAGAAACGAATCGGCAAGCAACGAAATGTCGTCCGGTTTTTCCCGCAGTGACGGGGCGTGGACCGGCACCACGTTGAGCCGGAAATAAAGGTCTTCCCGGAAATTACCGCTGGACACTTCGGCGGCCAGATCCTTGTTGGTGGCGGCCAGCACGCGAACATCCACACGGATTGTTTTGTCGCTGCCCACCCGTTCGATCTCGCCCTCCTGGATTGCGCGCAGCACCTTGGTCTGGACGCGTGCACTCATGTCGCCAACCTCGTCCAGAAAAATGGTCCCGCCGTCCGCAGCCTGGAATTTACCTTCGCGTGAACCGATAGAACCGGTGTACGCGCCCTTTTCGCTGCCGAACAACTCGGCTTCGATCAGTTCTTCGGGGATTGCCGCGCAGTTGACTTTGATGAACGGGCCCGCCACGCGCTGGCTGCGTTCGTGGATGGCCTGGGCGATCAGTTCCTTGCCCGTCCCCGACTCGCCAAGGATCAAAACCCGTGCGTTTGTGGGTGCCACCTTTCCGATCTGTTCGAGGACGTTTCGCGCCTGGTCGCCGGTGCCGAGATATTCCTGTTTTTTGGAGATTTGTTCGCGGAGCTTTTTATTTTCACGCGCCAGCGTTGCGTATTCGAGGGCGTTTTTCGAAGCGAGCAGTATCTTGTCCTTGCCGTAGTCTTTTTCCAGAAAATCAAACGCGCCCAGTTTGGTGGCCTCCACCGCTTTTTCGATTGTTGCCTGGCCGGTCAGTATCACCACGACCTGGTCGGGACGCAGCAACCGGATGTCCTTCAGGACGTCGATACCGTCACGCTCGGGCATCGACAGATCCAGAAACACTACGTCGTACATTTCGGTTTGAAGCAATTCCATCGCTTCCGAACCGCCGCCGGCGGTGGCCGTTTCCCACCCCGCGTTGCGGTGGATCATTTCAATGGTTTTGCGGATATTGGGTTCGTCGTCGACGATCAGTATACGGCCTGGCATGGTTACTCCTTTTTTACTCCGTCGGGCGGCGGCAACACCGGTCCCGATATCGGCAGGCGAATCTCGAACGAAGCGCCGTGTCCTGAGCGGCTTGTAGCAATGATCGATCCACCGTGCAGCAGTACGATCTTGTTGACCATCGCCAGCCCCAGCCCGGTGCCCTCTTTCCTTGTCGTATAGTAGGGCTCGAAGATACGGTTAATGTGCTGTTCGGCGATGCCAGGGCCGTTGTCGGTCAGTCTCAGAAGGACTTCATCGCCTTTCCGGCCGGCTGTTACGACAACTTCAGTCGCGCCCACCGAGACGGCATTGTCGAACAGGTTGACCAGCACGCGGCGTATCTGGTCGGGGTCAAACACGACCTCGGGAAGGGACGTTTTTATTTCCAGGTCGATATTTATTCCCGTATACAACTTGATCACGTCCTGCAACAACCCGTCGAGTGACCCGGGAAGCGGTGTCATATCCGGCATCTTCGCAAATGTCGAAAACTCCTTAACCAGTTTCTGCAGACTTCCCAGCTCGTCTCCCACCACGCGCGCGCTGTCTTCCAGCATTGTTTTGTAGTTGGGGTCGTCTCCGCTGTACTGGTCGCGGAGCTCCTCGACGGTCAGCCGGATCGGCAGCATCGGGTTCTTGATTTCGTGGGCGAGGTGCCGGGCCATGTCGCGCCACGTCGCCATCTTTTCCATCTCCGTCAACCGCCGCCGCTGTGTGTCGAGACGGCCGACCATGGTATTGAACGCCTTTATCAGCCGGCCCGTTTCGCCGCCCGCCCTGTTTTTGAGAAAAACGTTCCAGTCGCCCCCGGCCACCTGGACGGCGCCGCGCTCCAGCCGGCGGATGGGTTCGGCGAGGCGTTCCGCCATCAAAAGCGCCAGCCCCATCGCGATGATCAAACAGATGCCGTATATAATGATGAACGGAAAGAAAAAACTTTCCGACAATGGGCTCTGAGTCAGTTTCAGCTCGGCGAACTTCTGCCGTCCCGCGATGATCCGGTTGGCGTCGGCCAGAAAATCGGTGTCGTTCTGTTTGTAAAACAGAACGCGATAAGGCGGAGAGGATTTCGGGCGGCTCCACGCGACGGCGTAGGCCGGGTCCCACACGGCCAGAAAAATAGAACGGTCTTCGGTATCAAAAAACGCATAACCCGATTGCTGTCCAGTTCTGGGCGCGGCGATCCGGTGGTCCTTCATAAGCGAGACAAAGACGGGCGAATCGGCGAAATAGGACAAGGCCGCGGGCAGATCGTTTGCCGAGCTTTCCGGCCCGGCGTGGTCCGATACAATCAGTCCGTCGATCGCGCCGGATGCCCCCGCTACCCGCGCCAGACCGGCAGCCGCCTCGGCTGAATCCGGTCGTGTCCCGCCGTAAAACTCGCATACGCGTTGTACATTCACAAAAAAACCGGACCGGATATCGTCCAGCCGCTGGCGCGATACCGATAGCCCGCTCTCGAGCCCGTGTTCCACCGCGGGGTTTAATCCCACGTCGAAACTTTTATCGATGAGCGATTTCACCAGAAACGTGAGCGGAAGCGCCGGCAGCAGCGCGACCACGAGACACATAATGATTAACCGGATCCTGATGGACATCACCGCACCTCGATTGCGACGATCAGCTCAGCGGGCGGAGTGTAATACCGTCCTTCGGGGGAGTGACTGGCGCCGGGCAACGTGTCGAACGAGAACGTGGGTGTCTCGAATGTGTCGCTTCGGTTGGATGTACCCTTGTCGCGCGCAAAAAACCAGCCGATCAGATCGTTGATATTGAGCACCTGTTCGCGCCACGAATCGTGGGACCTCGCGCCCACCGTTTCCTCCACGAATCCGGCGATACGCTTCTTGTCGCTGCCGCTTAACGGGTGTACGGCGACGGTGACAAGCACGGTATACAAGCCGTCGCGGTTGACGCGGTCGACCGGCAATACCGTTACCGCCTGCAGTTGCTCGATGGTATTTTTCAACCCGTCAAAGCTGTCGAACGAACGACTCGAGTCGCCGATCTGGACAAAGAATATATCGTCCCACACGTCGTAGCGCAGTTCGTACGAATAAATCCCGCTGCTTACGGTGCCGCCTTTTTCTTCCTCAACACTGTACAACAGTTCAACCACCGCCGGCAGGCCGCTCTTGACCGTTCCCACGATCTGTTCGGAAAACAACCCGCTGCACGAGACGTCACACACCACCCGACCGTCGGCCACGTACACAGATACATCGGATACGACAGGGCGTTCGTCTGCGGCCACGCTTCCCGCGCACATCAACAGCAGAATAGTCGTCGTAAACAGCCTGCTCAAACCGGGCGTTTCTTCCTCCGTCCTAAAATGAAAAACCTATCGAACCATGAAACCGGAACGGATCGTCCGTGCGCCCGTCCGTTAATGGAATTCCGATATCAAATCCGAGTATCCCCACCCACGGCAACCGGAACCGCATGCCGTAACCCGACCCGACGTAGATATCGTCCGAATCAAACGGCTCGTCGCGCCGGTATCCCTGGCCGGCGTCCACAAACACCAGTCCAATCACGCGGGGGCGTGACGGGGATCCACCGGCCAGTTGCCAGCGCATCTCCATATTGGTCAGCCAGTATCCGTCGTCGCCACCCGGGGCGGAGAGGCTCCACTCCGCAAAACCCCGGATCGAATAAATACCACCGATATAAAAACGGTCGTAATAAGGTGTGCCGGTGGAAACGAGACCGCCTGCTACGCGACCGGAAAATACGAAACCGCCGCCCGGCTGAAAATGTTTGCTCGCGTCCAGTTCCGTCCGGGTGAAGATCTGGTCGCCACCCAGCCAGCTGTTATTGCTCGTCAGAGAAAAGCGGGCAAACATACCCTTTGTCGGGTAAATCGGGGCGTCGCGCGTGTCGCGGACCATCCGGAAAAACACACCGGTCTGGGTCTCCCTGCCCAACTGTTGCTGGAGCGGCGAGGGCAGGTCCTGGTATCCGTAGTCGGCGTCCGATCCGACGTCGGAAAAGGAACTGTCCGGTGTGATCACCTCGGCCCGGAGGCCAAACGAGAACCGCGCCGAGCGCCGGTCGCCTACGCCGAGCGACACCTCACCGCCGGCTCGTTCGATTTTCTGTTGAAACTCCCGGAAGGTATCGTCGGAGGCGCCCGCGGTGACTCCGGGAGCGGGCGCGTAGAATCGCTGGTCCGTGCTGTAGGAATGTAACCGGGCGTTCAGGCCGTACATCCCGTTCTGCGTCAGTGGTTGAGTCCACTCCGCGTCGGCGCCCGCCAACCGCCACCCCAGCCGCAGGCCGATCCGCAACCGCGATTCCAGGCCGAACATGTTGTC
>CAYUDF010000167.1:0-6471 GCA_964443465.1 uncultured bacterium | reverse complement strand
GGGATGTCCGTCTGGTGGCGATAAAGTTTCTGGGCGACAACGGCAGGGGAGACAATGCCGACGCCATTGAGTCTATCGACTACGCGACACGCATTGGCTGCCGCCTGACCAACAACAGTTGGGGCGGTGGGCCATACTCAGCAGCGCTGGAGGACGCGATCGCCCGGGCCGACAGCGCCGGGATACTTTTTGTTACCTCCGCCGGAAACGACGGTCTGGACACCGATATATTTCCACACTACCCGTCGTCATACACTCTGAAGAATGTGCTATCGGTGGCGAACATTAGTGACGACGACCAGCTCTCTGAATCATCCAACTACGGCGTGATCAGCGTTGACCTCGGCGCTCCGGGAACCAACATTCGCAGTTGTCTTCCGGGAAATCTGTACGCCGGAAAAACGGGTACATCCATGGCCGCTCCGCACGTGACCGGCACCGCTGCGTTGCTGTGGTCACGCGCGCCCCTTCTCTCCCACGACGAGGTCAGGGACAGGATATTCACGTCGGTGATTTCGACACCGGCCCTCGGTGCCGTGACGGCCACCGGCGGCCGGTTGAATGCTTTTAACGCGCTGGTGGGTCTCGACAGTATCCCACCCGAAAAAATTACTGACCTCGCCGTTTTTTCCATCGGATCCAATACGGTGACGTTATCGTGGACGGCGTCGGGTAACGACGGGAACATCGGTACGGCGCGGGTGTATGATATCCGGTATTCCACCGCGTTAATCAACGAATCGAATTTCGAAAGTGCAACAACGTTTGGTGGTCTTTCATCGCCAGCGCCACAGGGTACACCGGAGGTCATGAAGTTAACGGGGCTCGAAACCAGCACGGCCTACTATTTCGCGCTGAAAGCGATCGATGAAGCCGGCAACGCGTCTCCGGTGTCAAATATCGTTTCCGGCACCACGCCGGGTGCACCGCGATTGTTTTACTCGCCGTCGGCGCTGGAAGACAGCCTGGTTACAGGCGGCGAGTCGATCATTCCGGTAACGATTAAAAATACCGCGGCCGGCACGCTGGATTTTGAATTTCAAAACCTGAATGGTTCAGTCCCGCCCACTATCCCATGGCTTCGTGCAGTTCCTGGAAGCGGTACTGTACAGGCCGGCGACAGTATGGTGGTCGAGCTTGTTTTTGACGCAACCGGTCTGCCAGGAGGTTTGTATACAGCCGACGTCCAGTTGGGAACAAACGATCCGGCCGTGCCAATCGCGCACATAGCAACCCGGCTTCTCGTGACCGGCGCAACTGATATCACCGTCTCGCCGGATATTCTGGATTTTGGCGAGCAATACCAGGGTTACGCGGTGACCGACACCATTTTGATTTCCAATATCGGTGTCGAAGAACTTTCTGTTTATTCCGTGACGGCCGGGCACCCCTGGTTTTCTGTTTCACCCGGTGTCTTTTCTCTTTCGCCCGGGGGCAGTATTCCGGTGTCGGTTACATTTCTCCCGAGCGCCACCGGTCCGGTGACCACCACTCTCGTTTTTGCGAGTAACGATCCCGATTCACCGGAACTGAATGTCGCTCTGACGGGTGAGGGCGTGGTTCCGCCGGATATTTCCCTGACACCCGGTCTGATGGTGGAAGCACTGAGAACGGGCGAAAGCGCCGAACACTCGATAACGATTTCCAACGGAGGAGCCGCCGACCTCGACTGGCACATGTCGTTTCGCGATTCGGTGAATTCTAACCTGCAGGCGATAACGCTGACGCTACCACCCGCTGACGCTTTACCCCCGGGGGACGAACCGTTCAGGCCAGCGGCCGGCGTCAGCCGCCCGGTGCTGACGCACGATGTGCTCAACCTGGATGGAATGAACATCCTGTGGGACCGATCCCACGGACAGGTGCCGTCGCTCCACTGGTCGGCGTTGATATCGGACCTGATGGCGAGGGGCGCAACGGTAACAGAAAACGATTCGGTTCTTACGTCGGAACTGTTGATCGGCGTGGATTTTCTGTGGCTGGTGGACAGCCCCGAAATGTGGGCGCCGGCCGAACAAGCGACGGTACACAACTGGGTATCGTCCGGCGGTGCGCTGTTGATCGAGGCCGACCAGAGCATACAGGTTTACAACGGTTTGCTGGAGGGCGCGGGGATCCGGTTTGATGAAGAGGACGCACTGCCGGGGTTCACATCGTTTCTATACGAACACCCGGTCACATCAGGGATCACCAGCGTATACCTGGGTGGGCCCCTGTCCCGTCTCAAAGATATCACCGCACCCGCAGTACCGCTGGTAGAAGACGCCGCGGGACGGACGGTCGGTGCGGCGGCTGTTTTCGGTGGCGGCCGAATCGTGGTTTTCAGCGACGAGATCTTTGTCAATACGGATGTCGGATTTGCTGATAACCAGCTGCTCGGTAACCGCGTTTTTGACTGGCTAAGGGGTGGAGCCGCCTGGCTCACGGCGAGCCGTTATTCGGGCACTGTCCCCGGTTACAACAGCGAAGCGGTCACGATTGTTTTCAACGCAGCCGGTATCGGCGGCGGCGATTTTGAGGCGAGGTTGTTTGTGAACAGCAATGACCCGGTAAAGCCGCGTATATCGATATCAACTTTGCTGGTCGTCAGTCCCGCACCTGACATCAGTGTGTCGGAAACCGCCATGGACTTTGGCGAGTTGTTCGTCGGAGAGAATTCCAGAAAAATATTGTTCGTGATGAACAACGGCGTCGAGGACCTGGAGTTCACGCACGTGTTGTTTGACAACAACAGCTTCAAATCCAACGTAACCGTGAGCTCAATACCTCCCGGCGGAATATTTCCGTTGGAAATTACATTTACGCCGGTTGACGCCGGGGAAATCGACGCGACTATGTCGATCGTTTCGAACGACCCCGACGAAAGCGTGAAAGAAATCGCCCTGAGCGCCAGAGCGCTTTATCCGCCGATTGTCCGGTTGGCACCCGATGCGCTGGGTATCGGACTCATCACGGGCGCAATCGACGTTCAAACGATTGAAATATCCAACGACGGCGTGAACAACCTGGATTGGCAGATCGAAATTCCGCAACAGGCCGGCTGGTTGCGGGCAACTTCGCCAGCAGGGTCGACGCCGCCGAGCGCGACTCAACAGGTAGAATTATTATTTGACGCTTCCGGAATGACGGACGGCCTGTACCAGGAACAGATCACCGTTTTCACAAACGACCCGCTCAGCCGTGAGATACCGGTCCGGGTTTTTCTGGGCGTTACCAGCGCCGCTGACATCGACGTGTCGCCCGACAGCCTGTTCTTTGGTGAGGTCTACACGTCGGTGGCGGCGTTTGATTCTTTTGTGGTTTCCAACACAGGCGCCAAACCGTTGATTGTAAACAGCATCTCCGTTATGAGCGGCTCGGGATTCGGTGTCCCGGTGGCACCGTTTGTCCTCCATCCATCGCAGTCGAAACAGGTGGCGGTTTCGTTTACTCCAGCCAGAACGGGACCGTTCAGGGGATTGCTGGCGATTGTTACCAATGATCCGGACGAGCCGGAGTCTTACGTGCGCCTGTTCGGCGAAGGTGTGTATCCGCCTTCGATATCGATATCCGGTTCAATGACCGACAGCCTCCGTACGGGAGAAGTGTCGGTCCACCCGCTTGTCATCGCCAATTCGGGATTGTCTCCGCTGGTGTGGAACGTTGGACTTGCTCCGGGCGAAACGGGCTGGATCAGCCTGGATCCCGAGAGTGGAGATACGAATCCGGGCGAAGCCGACACGGTGTTTGTTTTGTTCGACGCCGGTGGACTGGATACCGGGTCTTACGAAGCAGACGTAACTGTACACAGTAACGATCCCGCCGGACCCGTCGTTGTACCCGCCGTGCTGCTGGTAACGGGCGCGCCGGATATCACGCTGGTGCAAACAGCACTGGGTTTTGGCGACGTATATGTAAATCAAACAAAGCTTCAACGGTTACCCATATGGAACGACGGCTTCAGACAATTAACGGTTTTTGGATGGAGTTCGGGTGATACCGACTATTCGGTGTTATCGGATACGCTGGTGATCCCGTCCGGCGGTGTCGATTCGGTTCAGGTGGTGTTCAGTCCGACCCGGCAGGGCACCATCAACGGGATGCTGGAGCTGGTCACCAACGATCCCGACGAAACCCTGCTGCAAATAACGCTTGCCGGCAATGGAGTCCCGCCACCGGTTCTCACAGTGACGCCCGTATCGATGTCCGATTCGCTGGAATGGGGAGAAGCGACCACCCACCGGCTCTATGTGGGAAACACCGGCCAGGGCGAACTGACATGGTTTGTGGAAACGTCCGAAAGGGCGGAAAACGTGTTCGCGCTGACTGCGCCCGACCCTTCGGCAACCGCCGTGGAAGAGCGGGGAGTTTACCCGCCCGGGTCGCGTACGAGCGGGGGCGAATACCCGCTCGCCGATTTGTCCGGGGTCAGAATCCTTTGGGACAGGAGTCACGGCCAGGCCGACTATTACGCGTGGAGTACGCTGGTTTCCGACCTGGAAGCTCGGGGAGCGGTGGTGTCGACCAACATCAATCCTTTTACACCGTCCATACTGGACGGAGTGGACATCCTGTGGTTAACCGAAATGCCATTTCCCTGGGCGGTGGAGGAACTGAATGTCATCGAGACCTGGTTGCGATTGGGAGGCGGGATACTGTTCGAGGGTGACAACTCAACAAGCGTATCCAACTTTAATTTGCTGTTATTCACCGTCGGTGCGGGAATTCTGTATTCGACGGAAAACGGAACCGACGGACTAACCACCCAAATTCATCCGCACACAACCACCGAACGGGTCAGGTCCCTGTATCTCAACAACAATATCGCTAAGTTGTTTAACATCACGGGCAATGCGCGTGTTCTCGTGGATGATCCCGCCGGCGCGACCAACACGGCGGCGACGCAGGTTGGATCCGGACGGATAATCGCCGCCGCGGACGAGCTGTTCGAAAACTTTCGCGCCGGTATCGCCGACAACCAGCTGTTCGGAAACCAGGTGATCGACTGGCTGGCGGGCACCATCGACTGGTTGGTGCTCGATCCGCAGGCGGGTTCGACGGACGCAGGACAGACGGATACGGTGGTTGTTTCATTTGTTACCACGGGTACGGTGCCGGGCCCACACAACGCGATCGTATCGCTCTTGAGCAACGATCCCGAGGCGCCGTACCTCGAAATTCCGGTCTCACTGGAAGTAACCGGCGATCCGCCATGGATCGTGACGCGTGAAATCCAGCTGAAAGCGGGGCTAAATCTCCGGTCATGGAACGTAGATACCGAAACGGATTCGACGGTATCGATTCTGGCCCCGGTGTTGTCGAACCTCCAACTGGCCGGCGCGTTTGAAGGAATTACACTCAAGTACGACCCCGCCGCGCCCCCGGCCTCGAATACGCTTCTGACAATGGATCATTTGCACGGGTACTGGTTCGAAATGACCGGCGATGCCGTCCTGTCGGTCCGCGGTGATATCGTCGATCCGACAAGACCGATTCCGCTCTCGACCGGAAACAATCTTGTGAGTTATCTGCCGCAGTCCGCCGACTCGATCCGACACGCGCTGGAGTCCATCATGGACAATGTGGAGGTTGTGATGGGTTACGACAACGGCGGTATGATTTTTGCCCCGTGGGCACGTTCGGAGTATATTACGCTTTCCGTTTTGCGCCCGACGTACGGTTACTGGATTATTCTTTCGGCGCCGGACACGCTGGTGTATCCGGGCACATCCGTAATACCGTCCGGTGCGGTGTTGACCGGCCCACCGCTTGCGCAAAACGAAACGGAAGATAAAAATCCCGATCGTGTTAAACCATCGCGTGAATGGATGGGTGTGTGGGGGGATGGTGTTCGAGTGAACGGAGTGCCGGTCGAGACCGGTACGATTGTTTCTGCGATCGACGAAAACGGTGTGCGCTGTGGGGAAAGCACGGTCGAAGAGCCGGGCCGATTCGGTCTGATGTCGGTCTATCGCGACGATCCTGTTACTGAAACGGATGAGGGCGCTGAACCGGGTGAAGAAGTTTTCCTGGTTTTTTATCCACCGGGGTCAGCGTTGGACGACACGGAAAACCGGGCAACGGCGGAAACGGGTGTACGCTGGTCGTCGTTCGGGGGCGTTGTGCGGTTTGAAGGGGCTGTGTCGACGGCCGGTACTTCGCGGGATCGGCTGCCGGTCGAGACGGTCCTGTACCAGAATTATCCGAATCCGTTTAATCCGGAAACAACGATCCGTTACGACCTGCGGCAACGGGAGTCTGTGAAAATCACTATCTACAACACACGCGGGCAGCACGTACAAACGCTGGTCGACACGGACCAGGGCCCGGGCCGGTACACGGCGCAATGGAGCGGGCTCAACGCGTCCGGCCACACGGTGGCAAGCGGCATCTACTTCTTCCGCCTCCAAGCCGGCCCCGTCATCCAAACCCGTAAGATGATCCTTCTCAAATAACCCCCCCTTAACAAAATTCGTACAGGCAAGAACCAGC
>CAYUDF010000166.1:0-6490 GCA_964443465.1 uncultured bacterium | reverse complement strand
CTGCAGATGGCAGAGGCAACATATACGTTCTGGGATTTGCTAACAATCGTGTGCAAAAGTTCAGGTAGAGCAGCTACCTTCGATAATTGTCGCGGAATTTTCCGCTTTCAGATTCGGTCTACTGCGGGATTTTCCGCGATTCTGGTTGGTGAATTCGATTAACGACACCCCGTTTTAGAAATTCTCTCCTCCAATTTTCCGTTTAATACGGTTTATTGCTATCCCGTATTTACCGGACACACCCGGTTGCGGCTTGTCGTTTCGCATGGGCCAGCTCCCTCCATAACAGCCTACAAGAACGTCGTTTACGGCATGTAGATTGCTATTTATTGCCGCGGGGACGTGATCAGAAATGTCTGGGAAAACTCAGAATATGGCATGGGGGAGAGAACCACGCATCGGCGGCTTTACTTTAATTGAGCTGATGATCGTGGTGACTATTATTGGTATTCTGCTCGGCATCGCAATTCCCAACTACCGCAACTACCGCCTCAACGCAAAAATTGCCCGGACCGCCACGCGCCATATTCGCGCTGGACGGGATGCTGGATGACGGAGACCTGAATACGGGAAAATTCCGGTGGGGACAGGGTGGCCGACCAACTCTGATTATTGAGGAGTGATTTCGCGTTCTTCGAGGAACTTCATCAAATCCCGGGCGATCGATTCTGCCACGAGACCATTTGCCTCTTCGTCTACGTGCATAAAATCAAGGAAGCACGGTTCTTCACAACCGGCCAGAATACCACTGATGTCCCGAAATCCGTCGACTTGACCGGCCTCCCGGGCGATCGCGCCGTAACAGCTGTCGAAGAATTCGCGGTAGGGAGTTGCCGCCTCGATCTGCATCTGCTCGTAGGGGGAGAGTTTGGATTTGCCAAAAATCACGGGCTGCAGGTAGAACAGGGCGGCGAATCCATACTGGTCCGCGAGCAATTTTACGATTTCGATATTCTTCATGTAAGCGTTCGTCACACCGGCTGCGAGTTCGGGACTTCCACGTTTTGCGACCTGTTTGGCTTCCGCTACTGTTTTGTTGGGCCCGATACGGCGAAGTACGGCGCGGGTAATACGAACCGTGGCGGAGTGGTTGACACAACGAGACAGGAACTCGCGATTGTAGTCGCCGGCGCGGGAACGGCTCAACAGATTAAACTCCGCCCGGCGCCGGTATTCGTTGTGGGGGATACCGGCAACCTTGTTGTGGATTGCAGATATCACGTCGTTGATGCCGTCGTAGAATACGACAACATCCGGCACGTTGCCCTCGCGCAGCTCGAGCATCAGCGCAAGAACCTCCTGCGTGCTCACGTAACCGATCTCTCCAAAATTGATAACGTTTGCTCGGACACCCTGGCGACCCAGTGCATCAGCCACCTGGGAGGGAATCGTGTACGCGTCCCTGGAACCCGTCCCCCACATCGTTGACCCGCCAAACATGAAAACGCGGGGTCCATCGGCCTCCGTGGGTAGAACAGTTTGCCTGTGTCCTTTTTTGTCGATGTGGATGTAACGGCCGTCAAAAGGCGCCATTGTCCAGTATGTGTAGGGATTCCATCTGGCGCGCAGACTCGCGTCTTCTTCGAAATACCCGACAACCCACGGGGCGCCCGCGTAGGCGTCCGAGTCTAGTCGGAAATCACGTTGTCGTGGATCGGTATCTAGGAGTGAGAGCAAGCCGAGTGAGATAAACTCGACAATGATGATCAGTAGCGCAGTGATGCCGATCATGTCCCAACCGGTGTGCATCCACCGACCGAGTCGAATGGTTACTTTTGCCATGAGTAGCCTCCGGCAACAAACCGTGTATTAGAAGAACAGATCCGCGAGCATTGTACCATACCGAGCATGAATATGAAAGCCGTCGCCGAACTGGATACCGGGGACTTATTGAGACTTTCTTTCCAACTTAGGTTGTGCTAATATTGTATTTCTTATAGTTAGTTATGTCGAAGTCTTGAGAATAATCACCCGAGCGGGCGTTTCCAGGGAGGCTTTTATGCGATTTTTGATCAGCGCCGTTTTCGGCGCGATCCTGCTTTTTGTTGCCGGTGTGGCTGCCGCTCAGTACACCGTACCGCGTCACGTCGTGGCGCCGGTCGGTAAAGCGTCAGAATTACAGCCCGTTCCACCACTGGCCGACGACAATGTAGACAGCCCACTGTTCGTTGCCGCGGGCCACGTCGATGCCGGCGAACAGGTTATACACGCGCGCCATCTTGTAGCGGAAACCGGCGCCGACGCCCCAAACAAGCTCCGCGTCGCTGAAGCTCACGTCATCGCCATACGCCTTACCGATACCGGCAAAGCCATCAATCGCCCATCTTGGCGTGATGTTCCAGCGTTCCTCCGTCTCGATCACGGCCGTGTACTTGGCCTGATATCGCATGGCGGGCACACCACGCAGAACAACAAAGGGCTTCGAATAAAACGGCGTATCGCCGTTGCTGTAGCGGTAGTCCAGCCGCAGACCGCAGACAAACGAATTGATCGGCATCCATCCGAGGCCGTAGACCTTGCCGGTGATGAATTCGTCATCGGCGCCGAATGCCGGCGCATAGAAATCGGTATTTGCTCTGGCAAAAATTCCCTGGTTGGTCGTGAAATTGTAATCGCGGCTGTCGTATAGCGCTATGGGGCCAAGCGCACCGTTGTGGAAATCGACTTCGGCGTCTTCCAGGCCGGGAATAGTCTCGGTGATTCCAAACTTGACCGTGTTCTGAAAATACGAATATCCCGCGCCGAGAAACCAGTTCGAGTCCCCGAGCCGGAATTCGAGGCGCTGTACAATACCGCCGCCCTTGATGTTAAAGTCAAATCCAATCCCTTGTTCGCTCAATATCGGCGGGTAATAGGTCAGGTTAACCGACACGTAGCCCGCGAACCCCGTGTAGCGAATTCTGTCTTTTCGCCAGTGGCCCTGGTAAAACCCGCCCGCACCCCATGTTTCGTTCTCTGTATAAAACCCCATCACTCCCGACATGCTTGGCGGCGATGTCAGGGGTTGTCCCACGTCCTCTTTTGGGCGATGGATAAACATCAGGCCACCTGCGATCCCGTATCCCACGGCGGGTTCCGTAATAATGGAAACAACCGGCATGAACCCGTGCGCCTGGTCGAGCCACCGGCTCATATCAAAACTTCCGTCGGTGGTATCGCTGAACTGTTCTTTGAAGCCCGCCGCGTCGGCCGGGGAAGTGAAAGCGGTTATGGACAACAAGATGGCCGCCACGATGGCAGCCGGGATGCGCATTTTCATTTCGGTGTAAGTCCTTTCTAGTTCCCACTCGATAAATTCAGATTCCGGAGGACATTATCAGATACTTATCGCGACAACAACAAAATCCGTCCAGCATTTACCAATTGTTCGGATTACCTAATTATTGTATAATTATATCCTTGATCGCATCTGAGGACAGGCTTCTATCGTTTCTTTTAACCAGACCGTTACCGGGGGTATCGACCTATGAAACAAATTCTATTAGTATTGTGCTGCTTTTCGGTTGTTTGTGTTTTTGCGGGTGTTTCCGTCGCACAACAGGTGTGGACCGGTCCGCCGGTCGTGTTCACAAAAGCAGCCGGGGCCGACTGGACACAGGTTGCAAACCAGGACAGGATCACCGACAACGTGTGGCTGACCCGCCAGAACAGCCGCGCAATTTTCAACATCAAGTCGGAAACAGAATACGACAAGATTAACAACGACTCACCGGTGGGCACAGAGTGGGCTGTCGGCGACATCAACGACTGGGCAACACTCACCTACCAGCCATTCTACGATTATGCGTTGGCCAAAGTCGGAAACAATATTCTATCGCTCGGCCCGTCCGTACTGCATCTGATCGCTGACGACATATATATCCCGATCGAATTTACAGCATGGTCGGGTGGCGGTGGAAACGGCGGTTTTTCGTATACGCGGGGAACGCCCGATCCTTCGCCGGTTGAATCCACGACGTGGGGCGCCATCAAGGCGTTGTACTAGCCTAAAACGAGTATGTAATTTAGATTATCGAAAATTCCAGGTCTTTGGTGGGCGTATCCAGCGTGATGGATGCGTAAAGATTGTAGTTTCCCCGCATATTTTACGAGCAATTGTGTATTCCCCGGGTCCCAGGACCAGATATTGCATAGAATCGGCTGGACAAACCGTTGAAAAGCCGGAAATCAGAATCACCGCTATTATAAAAACGAGTAAGACTTTCATTGTGGCCCCTCACAATTTACCAATTCGTGACTAGTATAGCACTTAGCAGTCCGAATCTCGTCTTATCGCCTGATCAAAATGTTGATTTGTGTTCGGTGGCGGATGTTATATCATACACCCACTCAAAAGTGGGGAGGAGAAGACGATGGAACTCAAAGACAGCCAGTATCAGGCAGGAACGAAGTTCATCAATTCGGCGATCGAAGCGTTGCATCAGCTTTCGGGCGGCATGCGACGTAAGGAAGAAGCCTCACAGCTCAGGCGCCGCATCGACGAGGTCGAAGGTATTCTTAAAAAGGTCAAAAGAGAGATGAGACTTGGCTAACCGCAACAAGGATCACTTTCTGGTTTCAAATAAACGGGAGACTCGTATGAGCGCGATCAGGACAGCTGTTGTCTGTTTCTCGATGGTTGCTTTACTGGTTATTTCCGGGTGCGGAGACGACGAAGCGGTGGTGACGCCGCCAGGCAAGGCCCCACAACTGACGCAGGTAACAAACGACGCAGGTAGCGACCAGTATCCCGACTGGTCACCCGACGGCGGTACCATCGTCTTCAATTCAGACCGCAGCGGCACCACAGACATCTGGACAATACTTGCTACCGGCGGAACCGCGGTCCGCCTCACCACAGATCCGGCAGGGGATCAGGATCCCGCGTGGTCGCCGGACAGCATGACAATCGCTTTCCACTCGCGACGGGGAAGCACGCAGATGGATATATGGAAGATCCCCGTCACCGGAGGTCCGGCAATACAGGTTAATTCAGACATGCAGGACGATCGCAACGCGTGCTGGTCGCCGGACGGCAACTCGATTGTATTCCAGTCCGCCCGGACAGCCAGCTGGGCGATCTGGACGATGACCGCTTCGGGATTGTCCCCGATCGAACTTGTCGATGGTTTGTCCCCCGTCTGGTCTCCCGACGGGCTTACGATCGCCTTCACCAACGGAAATATCTGGACCATCCCTGTCGGTGGCGGCATCGCCACCCAGATTACGTTTGACGGGAGCGACACGGCGCCGAGCTGGTCACCGGACGGCACCCGTATCGCATACACGACGTTCCGGAGCGGGAACTCGGACATCTGGGTCATACCGGCCGCGGGCGGTACACCGGTTCAGATCACAACGCACGCAGTCCACGACCGGGCGCCGAGCTGGTCACCGGACGGCAGTAAAATCGCGTTTTATTCGGATCGAACCGGAAACGAGGAGATCTGGACGATTACGGTGGAATAGTCGTTTTCGTTATCGTGCCGAACTGACGGGGCGTGACGACACCACTCCGGATCCCTTCACGGCATTGGGCACGTTGGCCTTTGACACTGCTTCCTCACGCGTGACCAGCTGCTTGGCGACCAGTTCGTTGAGGTGATCCTCCAGGGTCTGCATACCGTATTGTTTTCCCGTCTGCATCATTGACCCGAGCTGCGCCATCTTGTTCTCCCGGATGATCGCGCGAACGGCATCTGTAGCTACCAATACCTCAATCGCCGCCGTCAACCCGCCACCCACCTTGGGGAGCAGTGTCTGGGAGATGATGCCCTGCAGCGTGCCGGCAAGCTGCATACGAATCAGGGTCTGCTGTTCGGAGGGGAACACGTTGACGATGCGGTCCACGGTTTTACCGGCGCTGGTCGTGTGAAGTGTGCCAAACACGAGGTGACCGGTCTCGGCGGCTGTAACGGCGAGGCTGATGGTTTCCAAGTCGCGCAGTTCTCCGATGAGGATCACGTCGGGGTCCTGTCGCAGAGCCCGTCGAAGCGCTTCGTTGAAATCCCGTGTATCTGATCCGATCTCGCGCTGATTGATGTAGCAGCTCTTGTCGGTGTGCGTGAACTCGATAGGGTCCTCCATCGTCAGAATGTGGCCTTTCCGCGTGGAGTTGATCAAGTCTATCATCGCCGCGAGTGTTGTCGACTTGCCGCTTCCGGTGGGCCCCGTCACGAGGACGAGCCCGCGAGGTCTTTCCGCAAGGGTCTTGCAGATCGGTGGCAGAGAGAGTTCCTCAAACGTCGGAATCTTTACCGGGATGTTTCGCAACACGAGCGAGATGGACCCGCGTTGTCGCATCACGTTTACCCGGAAACGAGCGACTCCGGGGATGGAATAGGAAAAATCAAGGTCACCGCATCCGTCAAATTTGGCCCACTGGTCGTCGTCGAGGATTGCGCGGGTTATGGCTTCTGTGTGTTGCGGTGTCAGACGCGCCTCGCCCTGGGGATTTATGAGTCCGGCAATTCGCACGCCGGGCGGCATACCGACCTTCAGGTGTGCATCG
>CAYUDF010000165.1:0-6492 GCA_964443465.1 uncultured bacterium | reverse complement strand
CTCGACCCGCTGGAGATTCGAAAAGAAAAGGTCCCGCTGTTCAGCGAGCGCTGCAAGGACGGCTCGATCGAGCTGTTCCCGCAGATGCACGAAATCCTGCAAACGCTGTCGAAACGGGTCGAAACGATGACGATCGCCAGCGGGACGGCCTCGTTCGATATTATTCCGATTCTTGAAAACGCGGGTGTCCGCGACCTTTTTTCGGAAATTATTGGAAGTGACACGGTGCCGGCGATTAAACCGGCGCCGGATCTGTTTCTGGCGATGCTGGAGCGGCTGGATATACCGGGCAGTGATTGCCTGGTTTTTGAAGACGCGGAAAAAGGGATGCAGGCTGCCAACACGGCCGGCATTCCGGTGGTTGTTATCCGGACGGACCAGACACGGACATTCGACTTCAGCGACGCCGACCTCGTACTCGACTCCCACGCCCAATTCCTCAATGTCGTGAGAGCTTGACTCTGTTTTTGGCGACCGGCGTCAAGGGTTTCACCGACACGGCTCCCCTGCGGCCCCCTCAGACGTAGCAATACCAGCCATGACGGGTCGCCTCCGTGATTCGGCTCGCGTTGGCCCCTCAGATTATTGCTCGCCGATCAAGGGTCGGCTTAACCCTTGAACGCCGTCCGCCTTGACTTTCTCGACCCGCGTATCCGCACGCCTCGGACTTCCTGTCTCAAATACCGAAGGTCCGGGGCGAAAGTCGTCAGGTGGGGCAGGCGTCGAGATGGGGGTCGACGGCGAGTTGCGCAGCCGCGTTATGATAGCCCTGTGAGAGCGGCGAGCACCTGTCTGAGCCGGAGTGCCCCCGCTCGGGGACTGCCCCGCCGGATTGACATCGTGCGATACCGAGGAGCCGTTAGTTCGGTTCCGGTTTGTCCTTGAGGACGTCTACGCGTTTCAGGTGTATCTTGTCGAAACTCTCCGACGAGATCACGTAGTACCAGTTCGCAAAACGGTCATTGAGCTCATTCGCCAGCTTGCGGCCGTCGGCCAGATTCTGCTGCCACGTGTCGTGCGCCACCTGGAGACTCTTCATGCTGTAGTCTTCCGGCGTCCACATACTGTCCGGTTTTTCCAGAAAGTCCGTGTGCGCCGGTTTCTCCGGTTCCGGGTACAAGTCCGGATTAAACGCCGCCGTGATAAACAGGTATCGGTTCTCGCCCGGTCCCTGTTGATCGCCGTCTTCCTGGCCGCCGGCGCTGACCGCTACACCCGTTCCGAACGCCACTTCACCAAACCGTAACGTGTACACAATTCCGTTTTCCGTTGTCGCCTGCAGCTCGCCTTCGTTGGAAACCAGCCGCCCATCCTTGGCAAAGTAGTATCCCTTACCCTGGAGAGACAGCATGTCGCTGGTGCTCAGTTTGATTCCCTGCGCCGACTGCTGCAGCGATGCCGTCAGGCCAGCTGGTTTCGGTCGCACACCCACGATCGTCAACTCGTCGAGCGCGCGGGCCAGGTTGTCCACCTTGTATTTGTCCACTTCCTGGTTTTCGGAAATTCCGTCGGCCGACCACGAACCATCGTCCCTCTTGATGATCGCAAGTTCATCACGCTGGTCGAGAGACCCCGTTCGTTCGTCGATCGAGTAGTCTTTCAGTACAACCGCTTTGACCTGCTCCTTCTCAACCTTGAGCAGATCCGCTTCAATCCAGTCGCTGAACTGGGTCGAAATATCCAGATCAAGGCTTGCGCCGTATACCCGCTTCTGTCCGGGCACACGAACCAGGTGAAAGTCTTCGCGATCCTCGTAGGATTTGCCGATGATCAGGTCGGCAAGCACGGCGCCGGATTTTCCCTTCACCGTCACGCGTTTGCCCCTTCCGCGGAGTTCGACAACAGATTCATCAAGCGGATCAATCACACCACACGCCGCGTGATCCGACACGTTGTCCGTTCGGAAGTCGTCTTTTGTGATACCGATCAATCCGGCGGCCGTCTGCGCCAGCTGGTCCTGTCCATCGGCGGGGTAGTTGTAATGTGAAGGGATCGTCCAGCGACCGTCCGCAAAAGTAACCTTGAACGGTTTGGCTTCACCGGTTTGTTCGTCAAATTCGATTACTTCCAGTGTTGTGGCCGCGTTGGGGTCCGTAAATTCGGGGTAAAAGGTTTCGCCCAGATCGGAGAAAGCGTCGGGCGTTACCTGTCTGGGTGCCGACAGAACCGTAATCAACACGAGAACGATTGCTGCGGCGCCGAACATCAATGTTTTTCTGGATTCGCTCATGTCAGCTCCTCAACCTCCTCGCTGCGGCGGCGCCTTCTTTCTCACGACGGTGCCGTTTCAAGAATATTATAATTCCGACTGCAAAAACCGGAATCGGCGGCAGAAGCCCGGCCAGCGTTTTGATGTTGCTCTGGATCGATCGCACCTGAGATTCCATTATCTCCTTGCCTTTTTCAACCCTGGCGTTTCGTTCTGCATCGATTGTCGCCTTTACCGCTTCGAACTTTCTGCTTTCTGATTCCTGAAGGTTTCTGGCCATGATGCTTTTGGTCTGCTCGTCGAGATCGTTCCGGCGGCGCACCTCCAGCACTCTTTCGTCCAGACGCTGCTGCGCCTGTGCGAGCGCGTTCTGCGCATCCATTTCGGCCTGCTGCTCGTCCACGGCGCGTTGATCTCCGAAGGCCCTGACCCGGGCTTCGACGGTTGTCAGCGTGCGGTGTTTCATACGGCGGTTGCGCAGGGCGATAAACGATTCGTCACCCACGAGCATATCCATGCAGTTCAGGAAAAACGATATGTTGTCAAAGTTGAGATTCTCGATTCAGCGTTTCCGGATTTCGAAGAACTGCTGTGATATGAAATCCAGGTCCGAAATAACAATCGCGTTGATACCGGAACCATCCGCTTTGTGCTCCCGGACACGGGCGGCGAGCACAAAGTCTGTGCTTGTCGGGTAGTGTCTTGCTCCGGCGGGCGCCAGACCAACACCGAGGAACGACCGCTGAACGACCTGGTTGTAATTGAGCGCACCCGATATTTTGCTCGTCTTCAATATCGGCACGAAATCGAAACCGGGCGCAGGATCCCGCGAGATGGTCCCAGGGAAAAGCAGTACCAGTTCCTGAAGACCGGCAATCGCCGAAAATTCGTCGTTAAACGAATCCGGATTCTTGTTGGCCCGGCCGACGAAAACAACTTCCGGACGGATGTTGGCAAGGTCAGGGTGCGGGTTATAGGCATCCCATACGAGTTGGGCCTTGTTCCACTGGATCCCCAGCGCACCGAGGAAAACCTCGATGCCGCCCTTCGGTTTGGGTTGCGGACCGCGGTTTCGCATGAACGGGTTGGTGTTGGCACCGGCTTCTTCGCTCGGCGACAGACCGATTTCGATAATCGGCAGCGGGTCAACAAGAAACACCGTTGGAATACCTCTCTGGACATACGGCAGCAGGTGGTTCATCTCTTCCTGTGATAGAGACGACGGAAGAGCGACCAGCAGTCCGTCCAGGGCGACAATCATCGAATCCGACGCCGACACCTGGAGAACTTCGTACTGTTTTTCCAGTTCTTCCACTACAGACCAGACAGGTTTGCTTGCAAACGTGTTGAAATCGAATCCGCCAAACATATTGACCTGCGTGGTCAACACGCCGATCTGTTTGCGCTTCGTTTGCGCCACGACTCGAATGCTGCGTGCCAGTTCGTATTCCACGGGCAATCCCATATCAAAAAACGGGATCACGTCTTCCTCGGCGCCACAGGTGAACGCCACCCCCATGAATACCTGCGAAGACCGCGCGCCGCTCCCGGCGACTTCGGGGATCTCAACCGGTGTAATTCCGAATTTTTCACGCGCGTCGCGGGCTTCGTCGCTGTAGGGCTCCGTGTAGTTGATAACAAGATGAACCCGATCGCCGCCAATGGCGTCGATCTCTTTTAGAAACCCGACGAGGTTCCGCTTGGTTTGCACATAATTCCGGGGGACTTCAGGACTGATGTACGCCTGGACAAACACAGGCCTGTCCTTGGCGATTTCACCAATCAGGCTTCTGGTCTCACCGGACAACGTATGCAGGTGCTCCGCCGTCGCGTCCAGCCTTGCGCCCCCCCGGTTGGCGAGCACGCCGATGCTCAGCAGAGCCACAGCAAGCGCAACAATACGCAGCAGCTGATGGGCGCCCATCTTGAATCCGTCCGCCTGTTGAGGCCAGTGCCTGCGCCCCAGAAGGGCCACGTTGATGTACAACATGAATCCGACAACGGAGAGGAAGTATACGAGGCCACTGAGACTGATGACGCCGCGGGCGAAATCGCCGAAGTGGGGGAAAACGGCGATATTCGCCGCCATCGATTCGGCCGACTTGCCGAACACCCCGAAAATGGGTTCGATGTAGACAAAAAATGAACAAAATATCGCACCCAGTATAAAACCGATGGTGACGTTTGCGCTGAGAAGCGACGCGACCATACCGATCGAGATAAACATCGCGCCGACCAGCCAGTAACCGAAATAGTTGGAGAGCATCAGACCGAGGTCCGGTGCACCCAGCCAGAACAGCACAACCAGATGACTCAACGACAACAGTACGGCCGCCGTATAAATACCAAGAGTGGAAAAGAATTTTCCGAGCACCACCTCGAGGTCGGAGGCGGGCAGGGTGAGTAACAACTCGTCTGTTCCCTGTTTCCGTTCATCGGCCCACACCCCCATCGTGATCGCGGGCACAAAAAACAACAGCAGAAACGGAAACACGCCGTTCAGTTGATCTAGATTCGCGAGGTTGTTCAGAAAAAACCGTTCTCTCCAGAACGCGGCGGCCGCGCTCAAAAAGATGAACAGCGTGATGAACACATACCCGGTCGGGTTGCTGAAATACAGTCTTAGATCGCGCCGGGCAATTGCCTTGATTACCGTCCAGTTGATTTTCATTCCGTCACCCCCCCGTCGCGACCGGTTCCGCCGGTCTTGCCGCCACTACCGCTGGTGAGCCGATAAAACGGTTTCTCCAGCGAATCGCCTTCTTTTAATTCGTCCGGTGTGCCGTCGAACAACATCCGGCCGTTGTGGACCAGCAGCACGCGGTCGGCCACGGCGTCAACTTCCTGCAATATGTGCGTCGAGATCAGGACTGTTTTTGTTTTACCGAGCAAGCGGATATTGTCCCGGAAGTCCCGTATCTGGTTCGGGTCCAGGCCCGCGGTCGGCTCGTCCATTATCAGCACCGCGGGGTCGTGCAGCAGCGACTGCGCCAGTCCGACACGCTGCCGATATCCGCGGGATAACTTGCCGATCGGTTTCTCCCATACTTCGCGTATGGCGCACTGATCGGTGACAACATTGAGTCGTTCGGCGAGATAGTCGCCCGAAAGGCCCCTGACTTCGCCAAAAAATCCGAGTAACTCCGACGGTGTCATATCGTCATAAAGCGGCCCGTTTTCGGGCAGATATCCGAGCTTACGCGCCGCTTCGAGGCGCTGGCGGGTAACATTAAAACCCGCGATCTCCGCCTCGCCGGCGCTCTGCGCGAGATAGCCGCTGAGAATTTTCATTGTTGTGGATTTGCCGGCCCCGTTGGGTCCCAGAAAGGCGACGATCTGCCCCTCCGGAATGGCAAAACTGATATCCTTGATCGCAACAAAAGGACCGTAATATTTCGACAGCCCTTTCGCTTCGATCATTATTTTCGAAAACGATTCAGCCATGGTTCTCCTCGTCAAAATCGTTGTTCGCCTGATGTATCAATAAAAATCCACCCCAAGTGTTCGCGATACGTTTAGTTGAGATGGATAAACCCCGGTAGGCGGTCATTGTAAAAGAACAATCCATTATAATTCAACGCGAATCTTGCGGGACTTCTCCACCGCCCCATCAAAACGCTTCGTCCAGCGACATGTAGAAACGAACGGATTCCAGCCCAAACGCCACGTCAATCTGCGCCTGAACACCGTCCAGCCCACCCAGCCGGATTCTTGTTCCCAACCCAACGGTGGGTTTCATGTCAAAAAAATCGATTTCCCCGATCCCGTCGCCCACATCCGCAAATCCCGCAAATACCGCCATCCCCAGTCGCCGCCAGATGTGCGGCCGGTACTCCAACTGGTACGCGGCAAAAGTGTGGTCCAGGTATCGTGCTTTCCTGTAGCCCCGGCTGTGGGCCCTTCCGCCCAGCGCCGCGTAGCGCCAGAAAGGCGGTCCTCCACGGTTGTAGTACAGAAAGGCCTGAAGGGCAACCACGTGCCCGCGGGCGACCGAAAAATATTTGCGAAGATCGATATTATACACATCAAAATCAAATTCGCTCCCGCGATCGTCGAACCGCATGGCGAAAAACTGGTGAAAACTGCCCGATCGCGGCGAATAGATACGGTCGCGGGAATCGTAATCCCCAATGACACCAAAACCCACCACACGACCACCCTCCGCCCCCGGTACGTCCCCGCCAGCGAGTTGCCCGTCCGGTTTGACCTCTCGCAGGTCAAAATGCTCAATTTCGCCCCTCACACCCAACCGCATCCCGGGCAGAACCCGGCGCATCACCTCC
>CAYUDF010000164.1:0-6500 GCA_964443465.1 uncultured bacterium | reverse complement strand
GTATCCCTTTCGGACCAGATCAACTCCCAGCTGGTCAACAACTATTACGGCGAATCGTTTTATCCGGGATACAGGATGAACCTTCCGGGTTACCAGGATACCTACAAGATGGAGTGGGAAGAGGGCGCGTTGCTGATTATGGTGTTTGATTCGTCGAACAAAGAGATGGTGTGGCGCGGAATCGCCAGCACCGAAGTCAACTCGCAGGGGCCGCGGCAAGAAGCCAGGGATCATGTCGTAGAAGCCGTCGGCAAGCTGATGAAAAAACTGCCCGGCACCGGAATCACCGTCAAGGACTGAGTGATTCCGGTCTCAACCCCGTTGGTTCAGAATGCAATAATGACACCGAACGACAGGTCGATCTGTGTCATCCATGTGTTCGCGGGCAGTTCAACACAATTCCCCGTATCATCATTGCAGAAGTACTGTTTGTCGTCCGTTATAACGGTTGACATCATGCGGCTCTGTCCGCGGATGCCGATATGATCGGTGAAAAAATACCGGACACCCAACGCCAGTCCTATCGCATTAAATCCTTCAGATTTTGAATTGTCTGTCGGGGCGATCTGGGCCCGTCCCAGCGAAAAGGAAAAGAACGGCTGCAGCGGATCGTCGGGTGACATCAGCAACATCAACAAGCCCAGTTGGTAGTAAGTGATCGTGGCGTCAAACAATGTTTCTTCCTGATTATCCACGCTT
The DNA here is from genome assembly GCA_964443465.1 of uncultured bacterium. Lineage (GTDB taxonomy): Bacteria > Krumholzibacteriota > Krumholzibacteriia > WVZY01 > JAKEHA01 > CAYUDF01. The sequence goes on along the minus strand of CAYUDF010000164.1, from coordinate 5,801 downwards.
CTGACCGCTTTGAGTGTCGTTTGCTGCTGGTCAACAAATGCCTCGATTTCTATGTTGGGTTTAACAAAAAATCCCAGGATCAGGCCGTAATTCGGTGCGTTATCGAAGGTCAGATCGATAGTGACCGTCGGTTCCACGGGCTGTATTCCGTCATCCAGTGTCCCGCCCCATCGATAACCCCCAAATGGCGTGATTTCCCAGCGTTGAGCTCCCGCGTCCGTGGCAATTGCAGTGAGCAGGACAATCGATATCACCAGTACAGACCGCTTCATATTCAGAACCCCCGTAAATGGAAAATTGGCTGTTTTGTCCGCCGATTGTGTCAGCTAGTCGGTGCCGAGTCAAATGTGATCTTCCGTATTCCGCAGGGATATTCCAGGCCGTGTACGATTTGTTGATATAGCACCGGCAAACTGCTATGATTCCGATTCATGCGTTCGAAATGCTTGATAATATTATTGTTACTGGCCAGCTTCACCCGGCCGGCGCTCGCTATCGAATCCATCTTGCTGCAGGAATTTGAAAACTCACCCGTAGTGGACATTACACTGTCCGGCAACGCGATAACCAAAGATTACGTAATCCTGCGGGAGATCCGCACCGCGGTAGGCGATTCGCTGGACCTCAAGGTGCTGTCGGCGGACGTTCGCCGGCTGGAAAACCTCGGGATATTCGCTCGCATCGAAGTGAACCCCACGGAATATGCGATCGGCGTTGGTCTGGAGTTCGAATTCGTGGAGATGCCCTGGATCATCCCCTATATAGGTTTCCGATATAACGAGGAAAACGGATGGGCTGTCGGGCCGGCGGCGTCGTCCGTAAATCTTCTGGGCAGGGATATTTACACATCAGGACGATTTCTTTTCGGCGGTGTCACCACCTTTGAACTGGATCTGCGATGGCCGTGGATTACGGGAAACCATGTATCCCTGGATGTCCGGGCGGCGCACCTGATCCGTGACCAGGTAATCCTGCAGTTCGAAGAAAACAGCGATGAATTCAGCCCGTGGGTGGGCACGTTTCTGGGAGACCGCGGCCGCCTGGGGGGCACGTTTACCTGGTTCAAGATGCGCTCGGACTCGACCGGCCGGACATTATCTCCGGACAACGTGGACAACCTGTTCCGGGTCGGCGCGCTTATAGGCTACGACAACCGCGATTCGTGGCGAAATCCGCACAAAGGGTGGTGGTTCGAGTACCAGGTGATTAAAACGGGCGGGGTATTGGGAGGAGACGGCGATTTCTGGACGTCCGATGTCGACCTGAGGCGCTTCCAGCCGCTGGGTAGGGCCCATACATTGGAAATAGGATGGTTAACCACGTTACAGACCGGCACGGTAGGAGTTGACGTACCGTCTTATTTACAATATTTTATGGGGGGTGCAAACTCGATCAGAGGGTACGATTTTCAACAGCTGGGAAGCCAGCTGTTTGGCAAAAACCAGATGATCGTGACACTTGAATATCAGTATTTGATATTACCCATCCGGGCGATCCCGGTGTGGCGGTGGACGTTTGCCGCCGGTTGTGAACTGGCGGCATTTACCGATACGGGGATCGCATGGAGTGAGGAAGCCGACTTTAACAAAGACCGTATCAAGACCGGTTTCGGTCTTGGTCTGAGATTTTTGATTCCGGGTACGGACGTGATCAGGGTTGACGTCGCCGTCGGAGAAGATGGCGATGTTCAGTTCCATTTCGGCGTCTGGCCCAAACTGGTAGCACAGAGACTGCGAGTTCGTTAGACACCAAAGGCTACCCCTGGTTTGTGAGAGGAGAGAATAATGAATCCATCGATTCGCAGGATTTTTCGCGGGTCAGCGCTGGTCGCCGTAATGGCGCTGGTGGCGCTTGCGATGATATCCTGCTATCCCAATTCACCGACGGAAGCCGAGGAATTTGACGTGGTTGTCACGTTCTTCGACGAAGGCGCCAATTTTACCTCCGTTACTACATTTGGAATGCGCGTCGATTCCATCGCAACGATCGAGATAGGTGGCGGGGAAAACATCCAGCCGTCACACGATTTTGACGCGGAAATTCTTGAACAGATCAAGGATCTGTTTGTTTCCAGGGGATACCAGTTTGAACCGGATCCCGACCAGAATCCTCCCGACTTTGTGGTGCTGGTCGGCGCGGCCGCGACCACGGAATACGATCCCTACACCGACCAGCCGTGGTTTTCATACTGGAGTAATTGGGTGGCATGGGACGCATATCCCCAAGTGAATGTTACCTGGGGAGTTGACTACTCGTGGTACAGCGGATCGGTCGTTTATTCCTACGATGTCGGCTCTATTATCATTTTTATGGTTAACACCAACGATTTTGATCAAACGGGCGACAACAAGGACATCAAACCGATGTGGCTGGGCACAATGAACGGCATCCTCACGGGCGCCGACGTAACCGTTTTCAACAGGGTAACTGCCGCCATCGATAAGATGTTTGAGCAGTCTCCCTATCTTAATAAATCCGGTCAGTAGATTGGGTCGGAAACAAGGCTAGAAAGGCGGATAACCAATGAAAAGAATATACATATTCGTGTTGGCTGTCGTTGTCGGTCTCGTGCCGTTTACCGACGCCGATGCACAGGTCGGACTGGGAGCGGTAACGTGGCAGGTTTCAGGAAACCTCGGCGACACAAATGATTTTATCGATGAAGTAAGTCTGCTCGGTTTCGGTATCGAGGGACGCTCGTACCTCGCAACACACTGGACCATCGGTTTGTCTTTTGACTGGCAGGTGTTTGACAAGCAGGCCGAGGGCACCTGGGAGATCGAAGGCGGGGCTGTTTCTGGTAAGCAGTTTCGTTATATCAACGCGTTTCCCATGCTGGTGAACCTTCACCTCTACGCGGGTAACGTCCATGACTTCCGGATTTTCCTGGGAGCCGGTGTTGGCGCTTATTACATCATGGAACGGCTTCAGCTGGGCCTGGCGACGCTGGAAGACAAGGACTGGTACTTCGGCGGCGCCCCCGAAATGGGATTCCTCGTTCCGATGGGCGACGTCTATTTTATGGCTTCCGCACGTGTGCATTACGCCGTTCGGAACCTGGGAGACACCGAAGACGCCCGGATGTGGTGGACGGCCAAAATAGGTATTGGATACGACAGGTGGTAAGAATGGTTTTCAAGACCGGTACAGGACGCGTAACAGCGGCCTTGATCCTGCTGGCCGTGATTTCGGCCGGTTGCTCGGGTATGTCGATCAGTTCCGATTTTGATCCTTCAAAAACGGAAGAAATGAAGTCGTATGGGACTTATGCGTGGTTGACCAATCCGACGGGAGATCCCAGGACAGCCGGTGATTTTATCGACAAGCGCGTGAAATTTGTGGCGGATAAAATATTCGCCGACAAGGGCTACCAGTTGACCACGAAGTCCGGTGCGGACTTCGTGGTCGGCTGGCACGCGTCGCTCGACAGCAAACTGGCCTATAACACGGTGAACACCTATTACGGTTACGGTTGGGGATACTGGGGCGGTTATGGAACTTCCCAGACGTATGCCACCGAGTACAAAGAGGGAACGCTGATACTGGACATAGTTGACGCAAAAACTAATGAACTGGTCTGGCGGGGAATCGCCTCGGCCGAGGTGTATCCGCAGGCGGACGCAGACTACAAGAACCGGCAGATTGAAAAAGCCATACAGAATTTGCTCAGTCAGTTTCCTCCACAGTAGTCGCCCGTTAAGCATCGTTTATTCCAGATGGCGGAATATCGCCGCCAATTTCCAGGGGATATTACCAATGAATAAGTATGCCTCGATCGCCGTGCTGGTGACGTTGTGTCTGGTAGTCTCCGGTTTATTTGCTGGTTATTCGCAAGAGAACCCCCCTTTAAAAAAGCAGGATGTTGCCGCCGCCGAGCGCCTGTTCGGATTGGATTTCACGGATGCCGAGCGGGACTCGATGCTGGACGATCTTGCCTCATACCTGGAAAGTTATGAGCAGATCCGGAGTGTGCCGCTGGCCAACAGTGTGCCTCCATCACTTCTGTTTAACCCCTTGCCCGTTGGTTTTGTCCTGCCTTCAGGCGAGAGTAAGTTGATTGTGAATCCGCCCGACCGCACCCGGGTTCCGGAAAACCTGGAGGAACTGGCGTTCTATACAGTCCGGGACCTCGCTGAGCTGATCCGGACAAAAAAGATTACGTCAACACAACTCACAAAGATGTATATCGGCCGCCTGAAGGAACACGGGCCGCGCCTGGAGTGTGTGGTGACGCTGACCGAAGAACTCGCGCTCAAGCAGGCGGCGAAAGCAGATGAGGAAATTGCGAACGGATTATACCGGGGATATCTTCACGGTATTCCGTATGGCGCCAAGGATCTGCTGGCCGTCAGGGGCTACAAGACTACCTGGGGCGCCGAACCCTTCAAGACGCAGAAAATCGACGATACGGCCACAGTGGTAAAGAAACTGGAAGAAGCCGGTGCCGTGCTTGTCGCAAAACTCACGCTGGGTGCACTGGCCTGGGGTGATGTGTGGTTTGGCGGTAAAACACGAAATCCGTGGGATCTCGAGCAGGGATCCAGCGGTTCGTCCGCCGGGTCGGCGTCTGCGACGGCGGCGGGCCTTGTGGCATTTTCTATCGGCACCGAGACCTGGGGATCGATTGTGTCTCCGTCAACGCGGTGCGGGACAACGGGATTGCGACCGACGTTCGGGCGCGTCAGCAGAGCGGGGGCAATGGCGCTGTCGTGGTCGATGGACAAGATCGGTCCGATCTGCCGGACCGTGGAAGACTGCGCGCTGGTGTTTAATACGATCAGGGGGACGGACGGGATCGACCAGAGCGTGTTGGACGCGCCATTTGTTTACGATTTTCGGGTCGACCTGGGTCACCTGAAGATCGGATATCTCAAATCCGAATTCGACGAGGACTATCCCGGCCGCGAACGGGACGAAGCCGTTCTCACGGAGTTGCAGGAACTGGGTGCCAGGTTGATACCCATTGATCTGCCGGAGTTTCCCACCAGTTCGATGGCGTTTATTCTGGGCGCGGAGGCGGCAGCGGCGTTTGACGAATTGACCCGGTCCAATCGCGACGATCTGCTGGTGCGCCAGATTAAAAACGCCTGGCCCAATGTGTTCCGTTCGTCGCGGTTCATACCGGCCGTTGAGTATATTCAGGCAAACCGCCTGCGTTTTGACGTCATCCAGCGGATGTTTCACGTGATGGCCGACGTCGATGTGTATGTGTCACCGACATTCGGGGGCGACAATCTGTTGTTGACCAATCTTACCGGACACCCCAGTATTGTACTTCCAAACGGATTCAGGGACAATGGAACCCCCACCAGTATCACGTTTGTCGGCAATCTTTTTGATGAGGCGACACTTCTCGCCGTCGCAAGTGCTTACCAGCGGATAACTGATTACCACAATCAACATCCGCCGATGTTTCAACCCAAAACCATGGAGTAACAGATGAAAAAGATTATCGTTGCACTCGTACTCGTGTCCGCCGTGATGTCCACCGCCGGCGACGCACATTCGATCGGAGCGTTTCTGTCGTACTGGAACGGCGAAGATATCGATAACGGCTACGGGCTGGGCCTCAAGCACAAGTTCCAGATTATACCGATCGTCGGGGTCGAAGCCAGGGCGAGCTGGCTGTCGTTCAGCGATGCCGACCTCAACCTGTACCCACTGGAAGCAGCGGGGCGCGCGAATCTCGGTCTTTTTTATGGAGGCCTGGGAGCTGGTTATTATATCTTCAGCGGAAAAGACGTCAATTGGGATAACGCTTGGGGTGGATTCCTGTTCGCGGGTGTCGAAATAGCAGTCGG
>CAYUDF010000163.1:0-6539 GCA_964443465.1 uncultured bacterium | reverse complement strand
GAAGGGCACCACCGGGCCGGGTGTGGGTCACAAATGTCTGGAAGGTGATCCGGGTGGGCAGTGTCCCCTTGAGTGCGGCCCGTGAAATATAGAAGCTGCACCCTTCCTTGAGCGCGGCGCCGAACCTCCGTGCCGCCTGTTCCTCGGCATTTTTCTGCATGCTGACGTGGCGGGGCACAACGGCAATCGACAACAGACCGAGAATCACGATGATGATTACCAGTTCGATGAGGGTGAACCCCAGTCTGGGATTTCGAAAAGACAGCATAATATCCCTGTATCGACCGCTTTTCCGGGCTACTTGAGGAGATTCAAGCGGCGACTTAACTCATTGTTATTTATGCAGATATATGTTTTGTTATCAAATCGGGAACTTTTACTATCTTCATGCGTACATGACTATATCCATAGTCACAAGACTACACGCATAATACAAAGGAGAAATGATGGGCCGGAAACAGTTACCGGAGCTATCTCCCCTGGAACTCGAAGTGATGAATGTGATCTGGGAACTGGGCGATTGCACGTCCGCGGACGTGATCTCGGAGTTCACAAAAATACGAAAACTGGCCAACACAACCATCCGAACCGTTCTGGCCAATATCCGCAAAAAGGGATACCTCGACGTGGTTCCATCGGTCGAACCGAGAATCCGCTTCCGGCCGACCGTCAGTAGACGTTCGGTGACCCGGCGGACGATGAAACAACTGCTGTCCAACATGTTCAGCGATTCGCCCCGTGAGGCGATTGCGTTTCTGCTCGAAGAAGAAAACATCGGCGCCGAAGAACTGGACGAGATCCGGAAATTGCTGGATGGACAGCAATCGGACGAGGAGGAGGGGTAATCGTGCAGGACTTTTTATCACGCATACTCAGCGCCGTATCCGGAAACCCGCTGCTGGAGCGACTGCTGGTGGCAAGTCTGGAGTTGCTGGTGGTAACGGCGGTGGTCCTTGCCATCATCCACATCGCCCGGGTGCGGTCCAGCCGCGTCATCGCGCTGATGTGGCTGGTCGCGTTGTCGAAACCGATTCTGGGCCTGGCGCTGGGCGCGCCCGCCCCCATTTTCACTTTTGAAAAAATCCAGGAAGCTAGTGTCACCACGCAGACGGTATCAACGGCGGCGTTCTCTTCCAGCACCGGCGCCGTCACACCGATACAGGTGACAGCGGGAGCAAATGACGGCATATCGTGGCTGTCCACGGCCACAGGTTCAGCGCTGCCGGACATCGCCAGCATCCTGCTGGGATTGTGGCTGGCCGGGGCCGGTTTGTTCGCGTTGCTGTCCATACTGGATCGGTTACGAATTCACAAGATAATTGCCGATTCCACACAGCCGGGGAGCGAGATCCTTGCGCTGTATCACGAAGCGGCGGGCAGTTTGCCGGCCCGACGGCTCCCAAAACTGCGTATTACAGACAAGCTGGAATCCCCCGCCATCGCGGGCAGCCTCGTGCCGGTGATTTTCCTCCCGGCCTGGATGACTCGCAACGCCGATCCCGACCGCATTCTGTGGTCACTGCGCCATGAACTCACGCACTGGCGACATCGCGACACCCTCGCTGGTTTTGTTCGCGAACTGTCGCGGATGCTTTTCTTTTTTCACCCACTCGTCTGGTGGATCGGCAAACAGTGGAAAGAATCGTCGGAAGTCGCCTGCGACCAGGCGATGGTCGGCACACGCCGGGACGCACGCCACTACGCGGAGCAGCTCTACCAGATACTCGCACGGGTTCACACGAGGAGGCAGATTATGATCACCAGTGGATTGTTTGCCACACGCACGCAGATTGGAAAACGGATCGAACTGTTGCTCAAGAACCGGCCGGTGGCCAGGGGCGCACGTACGGTTCCGGCAGCGCTGTTCCTGCTTGTATTTACCGCGCTGGTACTGGCGCTCGGCGCCGAGATATCGCCGCAGGCCGATCCCCACGAGATTTACATCTCGTCGGGCGGCGACAACAACAGAACTGTATCTACGGTGATAACCGACGACGACGGCGACAACCGCGTCACAAAAATCACGATCAAAGGCGAAGTGAAATTCAACAAGGACAAAACGGACATCAAAAGTATATCCGAGGACGGCAGATTCGAAATCTCTTCGTCACACGACGGCAAAGAACGTGATATGAAAATTACCGCGGATAAAAACGGTGAACTGATTCGCGAATACAGGGTCGATGACGCAACACATCCATGGGATGAGGACGCTCAAAAATGGCTGGCGGAATGTCTGGAAGACCTGCACGACGGCAGAGACGGCGACTACGTGATGATCTCCGGGCCGCACGCCGAGTCGATGAAGAAGATACACGTTGAATCGGCGCCCCACGTCCGGGTCAAAGTCGTCGAATCGGTAGACGGTGATCCCGTCGTACTGCGGATGGTCACGGAAGAGGGTAGTTTTGTCTCCGTCGATGAAGACGGTGTCGAAACCATCGATATTTATGTATCCGGCGATGACGACGACGACAGCAAGGTGTGGGCTTTCAGCACAAAGGGAAACGTCCTGAAATCCGACGGCGATCACGTGGTGTTGAAAGTATCCCCCAACGGGAAACTGATCATCAAAATGGACAAGGATGGAGACAAGCACCAGCTGGAGGTCGAAACGGACAAGCGCGGGGAACGAGAGTATATTTACAAGGTGAACGGGGAGGAAAAACCGTACGACAGCAAAGCAAAGAAGATGTTTGAAGACTACATCGAACTGCTCGACGACGGAATCAAACTCCACAAGGGAGAAAAAATCTGATCCGTGTTGAAACGGGAACTTCGGCGGCTCGACGGGGTACCATTAAACATAGCGAACCTCTCAACGGCGCGTCTTTGTCCATGGGGACAGGGCGCGCCGTAATTCTTTTTATGTCAGGAAGTTATTCCGAAACACCTGAGGATGAAGGCAAATTCGAAGGCTACTTCACGAAGGTAGTCATAGCGGCCCGAAGCGCCGCTGTGCCCTTCCTCCATTTTTGTCTTTAACAGCAGCAGGTTGTTGTCCGTTTTGATTGCGCGAAGCCGGGCTACCCATTTTGCTGGTTCCCAGTACGGCACACGTGGATCGTTCAGGCCCGCGGTAACCAGCATGTTCGGGTAGTCCTGGGGTTTGAGATTGTCGTACGGCGAATACGACAACATGTACTGGTAGTTCTTTTTGATTTTGGGATTACCCCACTCCTCGTACTCCGTTACTGTCAGAGGCAGTGATTCGTCCAGCATGGTGGTAACGACGTCAACAAACGGCACGTGGGCGATAACAGAACGAAAAAGTCCGGGGCGGGCGTTTACTGTCGCACCCACCAGCAAGCCGCCGGCGCTGCCGCCGTATATCGCGATCTGGCCTTTTGAAGTGTACTTCCGGTTTATCAGATGCTCCGCACTCGCGACGAAATCCGAAAAACTGTTTTTCTTGTGGAGTAACTTTCCCTGTTCGTACCATTGGCGGCCCATTTCACCACCACCGCGCACGTGCGCGATCGCGTAGATGAATCCGCGGTCCAGCAGGCAGAGACGATGTGAGAGGAAATACGGATCAACGCTGTGCCCGTACGCGCCGTACCCGTAAAGAAACACCGGATTTTTTCCGTCCCTGCGAATCCCCTTCCTGTACACGATCGACATCGGGACTTTGGTTCCGTCTTTTGCCGGCGCGTAAATCCTTTCCGATTTGTACAACGAAGGATCGTACCCGCCCAGCACCTCTTTCTGTTTCACCAGCTTTCGTTTTTTTGTTTTCATGTTGTAGTCAAATACAGAATCCGGCGAAACCAGAGAGGTGTAGTCGAACCTCAAGTTCACGGATTTGTACTCCGGATTTCCCGCCGTCGAAACGGTGTAAACGGGCTCCGAAAACGCCACGTAGAACGACCGGCGCGCGGCCAGGTCGAGAATCCTTATTTTTTTTAATCCGTTCCGGCGCTCGCACACGACAAGGTATTTCTCGAACGATTCAATTTCATCTATTTTGACGTTTTTCCGGTGGGCGATCGCATTTTTCCAGTTGTGTTTGCCGGGGTCATCGACGGGCGCTTTGACCAGCTTGAAGTTCCGGGCCTCGTCATTGGTGACGATATAAAACAAGTCTCCATTGTGTTCGACGGAGTATTCCATCGCCTGGATACGCGGCTGGATCGTGACAAAATCGCCGTCCGGACGATCCGCCTCGAGATAGCGGACTTCGGACGTCGTATTGCTGTCCAGATTCATCAACACAAACCGGCGGCTTTTCGTTTTGGACAGTTCGAGGAAAAAAGCATCATCTTCTTCGTGATATACCAGCGTGTCGTTTTCTATCGGCTGGCCCAGCTGGTGACGGAACAGTTTGTAGGGTCGTTTGGATTTGTCGAGGATGTTATAGAACAGGGTTTTGTTGTCGTTTCCCCACTCAACACCGTAATACGTGTTGAGTATCTCCGTGTCGATCTGTTTTCCGGTTTCGAGATTCTTGACGTGTAGCGTATAGGATTCCGAACCGGTGATATCAGCCGACCAGGCAAGCAACCGGTGATCGGGGCTGATCCTGAATACCCCGACGCTGAAGTAGTCGTAGCCGCGCGCGACATCGTTTTCGTCGAGCAGGATCTCCTCTTCGGAACCCGGCGCCATTTTCCTGCGACAGTGGATGGCGTACTGTTTACCCTTTTCGGTCCTGGAGTAATAGTTGAATTCGCCGTATTTCTGGGGCGCCGACGAATCTGTTTCCTGGATTCGGCCCAACAGCTCACGATACAGGCTTTCCTGCACCGTTTTGGAGCCGGCCATTTGTTGTCGGGTGTGTTCGTTCTCGTCCCGGAGGTAGGCAGAGACATCCGGATTGGAGCGGTCACGTAACCAGTAATAATCGTCCAGACGCTGGTTGCCATGCGCCCCGACGTCGCGGGAAATTCTTTTTGCGGCCGGCGGAATCAAGCGTATCCCTCCCCTGAGTAAAACAAGATTCCCACATAATTCTGTATGATTCAAGAATTGAAATATAAAAAAACGGGCGGGAAATCGAAAATCCCCGCCCGTCATTGCTGATAGTACGTTCGTTATTGTGGCGGCTCGTCCAGAGTGGGTGCCAGTTTTTCCTTGAGCAGTTCGCCGATACCGGCGATCGATCCGAGAACACCGGACGTTTCCAGCGGCAGGAACACCTTGGTGGCCTGTCCGTCCGCCACTTTTGCCAGGGCTTCCAGGTACTTGATCGCGATCAGGTCGTTCGTCGGTTTTCCGTTGTGGATTGCACCGTAAACCCGCTCAATGGCCTGGCCCTCGCCCTCGGCCACCGTGAGCAACTGGAACTTGTCCGCCGCGGCCACCGTCTTGATCGCCTCGGCCTCACCCTCAGCCTGGAGGATCGCCGATTGCCTGACGCCTTCGGCTGTGAGGATCGCTGATTTTTTATGGCCCTCCGCCTCCAGAATCATGGCGCGTCGCTCGCGCTCTGCTTTCATCTGGCGGTGCATCGCATTGGTGACATCCTGCGGGGGCTCGATTTTCTGGAGCTCCACCCGGGTAACCTTGGTACCCCACTTGTCGGTGGCGTCGTCCAGGATTTCACGCAGCTTGGTATTGATCACGTCGCGCGATGTTAGCGATTCGTCCAGCGCCAGGTCTCCGATCAGGTTACGCAGGTTGGTCTGCGCCAGCTTGGTGGCGGCAATATAGAAGTTGGCCACGTTGTACGTGACCTTGATCGGGTCGGTGACTTCGTAATACACCACCGCGTCCACCTCGACGGCGACGTTGTCCTTGGTGATAACCTGCTGCGGCGGCACGTCGACGACCTGCTCGCGCATGTCCACCTTGATCATCCGCTCGAGAAACGGAACTATGAGCGTCAATCCGCTGCCGACCGTTCGCTGGTACTTGCCCAGCCGCTCAATAAGAGCCTTCTCCCACGGCCGTACGGTCCTCAGGCCTGTCATCGCAATGATAAAAACGACAAACGCGAGTACCAATAATACGACTATAAATCCGTCCATTTCATTCTCCTTCTTCCAGCGGTTTTACAACCAGTTGAGTGCCGCTGATCTGTACGACGGTAACCCTGGTTTCCGGTGCGAGATTGTCACCGGTATGGCTTTCCGCGCGCCACTCTTCCTTGCCCATGCGCACGCGGCCGGTGTTATCGATGTTGTTGATTTCTTCCAGGACTACACATTCTTTGCCGATAAACCGATCCGCCCCGATACCGGGGGGTTGTTCCTTCGAAACCCGTTCGGCGAATTTTCTGGAAACGAGGAACAGAACCAGCGAAGAGACGACAAAAACGCCCAATTGCCAGATAGTCCCTCCGCCCAGCAGGGCAACCAGCCCGGCAATCGCCGCGCCGACACCAAAAGGCAGCAGGAAGAAACCCGCTGTGAATATCTCGCCGACGATAAATACCGCCGCAATGATCATCCAGATCCACCAGTAATTTTCCATGGTGCTGTTCCTCCTCCGAGTCCAGCCAAAGTGATTCAAGATATGTTCAGTACACTGTGGGCGTAGATTTATTCAAACAAATGCGCGCAACGCCTTTTTTAAAATAGATGCGCGTACTTGTGACC
>CAYUDF010000162.1:0-6566 GCA_964443465.1 uncultured bacterium | reverse complement strand
GGACCTGCACGGCAACGGTACGCACATGGACAACCTCGAAACGCACGACAACCGGCTGGTGTTGCCGAATACGCTGTTTTCCATTGAACCCGGAATATATTCAGAAAAATACGGCGTCCGCTCGGAAATAAACGTGTTTATCGACGGGTCCGGAGATGTACACGCGACCGGCGGCGTACAAACGGAAGTCCTTGCACTGTTGGGTTGAATTTAACTGCGAGGTTTGAATTGGATCATCTGGAAATTGCCGCTCGAATGGCAACCAATCTGGCGGTGTTTCGCGAACTGCTTGGGGGCATCACACCGGAGCAGGCGCGCTGGAAACCCTCCGAACGAAAATGGTCGGTTCTGGAGGTGACAAACCACCTCTATGAGGAAGAATACCTGGATTTTCGTGTTCGCGTGGAATTCACGCTGCTTCGACCGGGAGAGCCGTGGCCGCTGTGGGATCCCGAGGGATCGGTGCTGAAACACAGCTACAACGAACAGGATTATGAATTGTCGTGTCGGAATTTGTTTGCCGAACGTGAAAAATCGATTGAGTGGCTCAAGGGACTGGAATCCCCCGACTGGGATCTTTTTTATTCTCACCCGAGAATCGGAGACCTCAGCGCTGGTGACCTGCTGTCCGCCTGGCTGGCCCATGACTATCTGCACTTCAGCCAACTCGCTGGTCTCCAGGTGGAATATATAAAAAGGATCGTGGCGCCTTACGACATACGATACGCGGCACCGTGATACAGCCGGGCGCCGAATATCGAACGAACCGCCGGAGGAGTGTCCCTCGTGCGAACTAAAATATTTTCAATTGTAGTTGTTGCTGTCTCGGCGCTTGTCTTTGTGGCCGGAACCGCGATAACGGAAACGCAAACAGCAGAGACCGGCGCTTTTATTGTTGAGCACGAACTGGTGCTCCCGGGTGCTCCCGAGACGATATACGACGCGATTACCGGCGATATTATCGAGTGGTGGGACCACACTCACTCCACATCACCGAAGAAGCTGTATATAGAAGCCAGACCGGGGGGCGGTTTCTGGGAGATCTTTGACGACTCGGGTGACGGCGCGTTGCACGCAACGGTCATCTATGCCGAACGCGGGAAGAAGCTGCGGTTTGACGGCCCGCTGGGGTTGTCCGGTACGGCTATCAAGATGGTCAGCACTTACGAGTTTGCCCTCGTCGGCACCGACTCCACGCGGCTCACACTGTCGGTCCACGCCAGCGGGGAAATTACACCCGGCCTGGCAGAAACAGTCGACCAGATTTGGGTGCATTTTCTGGCCAAACGATTCAAACCCTACATCGAGTCCGGCCGACATCTGGACCGGAATAAAGACAATTGAATTTCTCTATCCAGGCTCGCCTTGACGAACTATTTTTAGTTTGTGTCGTATACTATATATATTGAAACCCGTATCTGGATTGGCTACTGAAAGGAAAATACATGCGTAACCGAGTAAAAATCCGTTCTGTTGTGGTGATACTCAGCCTGGCGCTGGTTATATCATGGGTCGCTGTGTCATTCGCGCAGCAACCGGAACCAGGGATCTTAACGCTCGGTCATACCGCTACTGTATATTCGCGGATTCTGGAGGAGGAACGGCCGGTACTCATCGACCTGCCGACCGGTTACGATCTGACCCAGACACGTTTCCCCGTACTCTACCTGCTGGACGGATTGACGCACTTTCACCACGCCACGGCAACGGTCGACTTTCTGGCCCGTAACGGCCGGATACCACAAATGATCATTGTCGGCATCCCCAACGTGTCGCGCACACGCGACCTGACTCCAACGCCGGTCGAGGACCGCGAGTTATCCGGTGGCGGAGATAATTTTCTGAAGTTTATTGAAGACGAGTTGATGCCCTACATCGACGACAAGTATCGTACTCAACCCCACCGGGTTTTGTTCGGTCATTCACTGGCCGGCATGTTTTCAATTTATTCGCTGTTGAGCAAGCCCGACTTGTTTGCGGGGTACATTGCGGCCAGTCCTTACCTGCAGTACGACGACGGCCACGTCGTTGGTCTCGTCGAATCTCAATTTGCGGGTCTTGCCGGTGACAGAAAATCACTGTTTATCACGCTGGGGGATGAACCGGAGTATACAGAGACCGTCGACCGGCTGGTCGATCTGCTCGGCAATACAGATGAAAATCAGTTACGCTGGGAATACAAACAGTTTGAAAACGACGATCACGGTTCCGTGTCGCTGAAAAGTCTCTACCAGGGGCTGGAAATGATATTTTCGAGCTGGTTGTACACCGGCGACCTGGCCGAGGCCGACGTAGCGGCGATCGAAAAACATTTCAACAGCCTGAGTGATGAGTACGGTTACCAGATACTGATCCCTGAAGGGCTATTGAACCAGATGGGTTACATGTTGCTCGCCGACGAAAAATACGACGAAGCCATTGCTGCATTTGAGCTCAACATAACGAACTATCCGGAATCGGCGAATGTCTACGACAGCCTGGGGGAAGGGTATGAAGCGATGAACAAGCTGAGCCTGGCGAAGCTTAATTATGAAAAGGCGCATATCCGTGCCCAGGAGATCGGAGACCCCAACACCCGGATCTACAAGCTTCATCTCGATGCCCTGCTCGATAAGCTGTCCGGCTTTGATTGATTCTAGGCCGGTTCTTTCTCACCAAACATATCCATCATTTTGTCGACACCCCCGTGCGGGCCAATGACGATCAGCTCGTCGGAGGCGGACAGGCGGGTGTCGGGTGTCGGATTAAACACGCGATTTCCGTCCTCGTGTACAACAGCGACGACCAGCAGGCTGGTGTGGCTGGGGATTCCCAATTCACGCAGCGTGGAGCCGACCACCCTGGGCATGTGTCTCACCGACAGCTTCGATATCTGCAGATCGGGACCGTGAACGACGATTTCGATCAGTTCATCCACGGCGGGCAGCATCAGCTTGGTCATCGCCCTGTTGGCGGCCAGGCCCGACGGGCTGAGCACGTCGCTGGCCCCCGCGCGGCGGATTCGTTCGGCGCCCTGTTCGTAATTCGCCTTGGATACGATCGGAACATCGGGAGCGAGGTCTCGGGCTGTTAACGTGACAAACACGTTGTCGGCGTCTTCGGGCAGACAACTGGCGATACCGCGCGCATTTTCGATCTGCGCTTCCTTCAGTATTTCCTCCGACATCGAATCTCCCACGATGTGTATGTAACCAAGATCCTTGGCCGTCGAAAACGCTTCCGGCGCCCTGTCGATCACGACAAACGTCTGGCCCTTTTTCTCCAGGGCTTCGCATAGTGCTTTCCCCATCCGGCCGAATCCACACACGATGATGTGGCCCTTCATTTTCTTGATCCGCGCTTTCAATTGACGCCTCCCGAGTAGTTGCCTCAAATCGCCGTCCAGAATGAACGCGAAAACGTTTATGCCGAGGTAAAAAACGGCCATCACACCCACCATCATTAACACCATGCTCCACACTTTTTCGAGCACGGTGCGTTCGATCGCGGTGTCGCCCACCGTTGTAAGGATCTGGAGTGTCATCCACACCGCATCGAATATGGTGTGACGTCCACCGATCGCCCAGAATACCAGTGTGCTGGCGACAAACAGACCGCCCAAAATGGCAATCGCCAGCCTGATAGAACGCAGTTTTTTGTCCAGTGGATCGTTGGCCAATTGAACTCCGTGAGTTTGAGGGCTTGATTATAACATCAGTAATTTTTATAATTCAACCGGGACCAAAACCGGCTCACCGGTTTCAAACAACAGGATATATCGAAAATGCCGATGGAGTACATCAAAGAATTGGAAGAACTGGAACGGATTCTAAGCGCCGATACAGCCATATTGTACAAGCACAGCACGATCTGCGGTGTGTCGGCGGCCGCAAAAAACGAAGTCGACCAGTTCGTGGCCGACCACCCCGATATACCCGTCTACGTCATCGATGTACGGGCACAACGCCAGTTGTCCCGGGAAGTCGCCGACCGGCTCCAGATCCGTCACGAATCCCCGCAGGCGATCGTGATCCACAATGCCAGCCCCGTCTGGAATACGTCCCACTTTGATATCACCGCGGAATCTCTTGCGGCTGCGGTAAAAGACTTCTGACGGGCACCGACTTCTCTCCCTTTTAACCCTCCAGTCGACGCTGTTTTAAAGCTCCTTCATCTGCTATCATAACCTGCGAAAAGGGCTGATTGTAATCTGCCGGATATGGAGGGAATCATGAGGCTGGCTGTATTGTCGGTTTGTGCCCTGTTGATCCTGGGATCTGGTGTAAGCGCCGGTTTTGCCCAGGATACCGGGAAGGGCACCGAAACAGACCTGGAATCACTTAAAAATTATAATCAAAACCTTCGTCACAGACTCGACGTGTTGCAGAGGCAAGTCGACGACCTCACGTGGTTCTCGCGTCTTGGAGAGTACGCGTTTGTCGACAAGGTTTACATTTACGGTCCGCCGCTGACGAAGCAGCAGGAAAAAAACCCGACCGGACAGGGCGCCGGCAACCCGGTCAAATTTTGGTCGTATATTTTTATCCCCAGGGGAATTGATTTCTCGAAGAAGTACCCCCTCGTGGTGTTACCGCACGGCGGTGTCCACGCCAACTTCACCACTTATTACACCCATATCGTCAAGGAACTGGTGGCGCAGCAATACGTGGTGATTGCCGCCGAATACAGGGGAAGCACTGGGTACGGCCGGTCGCATTATGAAAAAATCGATTACGGTGGATTGGAAATTGAGGATGTCAAAGCCAGTCGAGATTACATGATCGAAAACTACTCTTTCGTCGACAGAAAACGCGTCGGTATCATCGGCTGGAGCCACGGCGGTTTGATAGCGCTGCACAACATATTCGAATACCCCGACGCCTACCAGGTTGCGTTTGCCGGTGTACCGGTCAGCGACCTGATCGCGCGAATGGGTTACAAAGACCAGGAGTACAGGGACCTGTACGAGGCCGAATTTCATATCGGCAAATCGGCGGAAGCGGACGTCGAAGAATACAAACGCCGGTCGCCCGCCTGGCAGACTCATAAGTACCAGAACAAACCGCCGCTGTTGATCCATACCAACACCACCGACGCGGACGTCAATGTGCTCGAGGTCGAGCATCTGATCAAGTCGCTGAAAGCCGACGGTAAAAAATTTGAGTACGAGATTTTTCAGGCAGTACCGGGTGGACACTCCTTCGACCGTATGGATACGAAGAAAGCAAAAGAGATCCGATTGAAAATTTACCAGTTTATGGCCAGTCAACTCAACCCGCCCAACCAGTTCAAATCCGTGGCGGACATCGAGGCCGCTGCGTACCGCTAGGACGGGGTAATGCGACCTGTAAAAAACGTTTTTGGTGGTTTCGCCGGGTACGCCGGCCTGATTTTACTGGCGGTAATTTTTACCACGGTCCTCCTTTCCGCTGGATCGTGCGACAAACGCCCGTCGACCGGAGACGCCAGCGCCGACGCTTTCATCGAATGGGCGGCGGACAACGCGTCTGTGCTGGATACCACGGAGGCACCCGGTGGATTCGATGATCTGGAGCCTCTGCGCGGGATTGTCGGCGACGCCTACATCGTGTGTCTCGGTGAAAGCCGCCACGACGTCTCCGAGTTCTTTCGGGTTAAACACCGGATGTTCAGATATCTCGTCGAGGAGATGGGTTTTACTGTCTTCCTGCTCGAGGCGGGACTGCCCTACTGCAGATCGATCAACCAGTATATCCAGGGCGGCGACGGCGACCCGGAATCTCTTTTGGGCGGCATGGGATACTGGGCACTGTGGGATACGCAGGAGATGCTCGAACTTGTCGAGTGGATGCGCGAATACAACCTCGACCCGGCCCACGACCCGAAACTCAGTTTTTACGGCATCGACATCATGTATCCGCGCCCCGGGATCCAGTTTGCCCTGGAGTATCTTGAAATCGTCGATCCCGACTATGCCCGGTTGGTGGCGGATCAACCGTTCGGCCTTGATGTGTTCGACGATTCTTCGTGGATACGGACGTCAAACATGATTCGATTCGCGGAAGAACAGGATATATATAACCTCAAGAACAACCTCTCTCTTCTGGGGAAGCGGTTCGAAGACCGTCGCGTGGAATATATCGGCCAAACAGGCGATCTGGACTACCTGTGGGCAAAACACGGTGTACAGGTCGCTGAGCGCGCGATTGAAACGTTTGAGAAGCAGATATCGGGCTCCCACGCCAGGGCCGGTGAATTGCGGGACATAGCGATGGCGTCCAACGTGATCTGGCTGTACGCAAACATGTTTCCGGACGAACGCGCCGTGGTGTGGGCTCACAACGGGCACATTACGCGTACTGATTTCGAAATGCCGGGTGTGGTTGACCGGCCTGTCGCCAACATGGGGAAACACCTGGCCACGCGTTTCGCAGACCATCTGGTTTCGATAGCACTGGTTTTTGGCAGTGGCGAGTATCCGGGGGAACGAAATCTGGATCCGCAGATTTTTGACCGAAACGGTCCCGG
This sequence comes from uncultured bacterium, assembly GCA_964443465.1. Taxonomy (GTDB): domain Bacteria; phylum Krumholzibacteriota; class Krumholzibacteriia; order WVZY01; family JAKEHA01; genus CAYUDF01. The sequence continues at coordinate 80 of CAYUDF010000162.1, read as the reverse complement.
GTATCTCGACGGTGTTCTGGACAGAACCGGCCTCCGCAGATTTATTCTCGATCTACGCCTGGCGCCCGCAAACCAGATGG
>CAYUDF010000161.1:0-6577 GCA_964443465.1 uncultured bacterium | reverse complement strand
GCAATCCATATTCGGCATCAAGGGTCCGCACAACACTTTTGTGGGTATCCTGACGGAATTCGGGCTCGCCGCCGCGGCGGTGTACTCGATGTTTCTGGTGTCCGTTTTTCGCGGGCTGCGTTTCATAGAGGATTCCAGACTGAGGTCTTATCTGATCCTGTTGTTCGGAATCGTTTGTATCTACCACATATTCATTCACAATTTGTATCTGTCCCGGCCCGCAATGACTCTGTTTGGCCTGCTGGCGTTGACTGCGGCGATATTGCCAAAACGAAAACCTGAAAAAGGAAACTTTTCATGAAGATATTGAAGAAAATCAGAGTGATGGTCGAACCACCGTCAAATGTGAGCAGTTTCAGGCAGAAACGCTCGCTTGACGAATTTGTTTCCCGGTTCGACAATTCGCAGCTGATCGTGGACATCGGCAGTGGCATACGCAAGCATTCCAGCCGGATCATCGGACTCGATTTTGTTGAGGTCGAAGGGGTTGATATATGCGGAAACCTGTATTCACTCCCACTCCGGGACAACTGTCTCGACGGAATTATCATTAAAGGCGTACTTGAACACATTGAATTCCCCCAGCGCGCCGTGGCCGAACTGGAAAGAGTCCTGAAACCGGGCGGGCTTGTTTACTCGTCAATTCCGTTCATGCAGGCATATCACCCCAGTCCCGGCGACTTCCAGAGGTTCACCATCGACGGTATCCAGAGGCTGTTTTACCGGTTCGAGAAGATAGAATGTGCCATCACCCGGGGGGCGGGGTCATCGGCTGTCTGGATTGGACGTGAATACCTGTCGCAGCTGTTTTCCCTGAACAACATCCATCTGTACAAAATGTGGAAGGTGATATTCGGCTGGCTTCTTCAACCCCTGAAATACACCGACCACATGCTGAACCACCATCACATGGCCCACGTTGCGGCATCCGGGTTTACGTTCATCGGGAAAAAATCGGTTGGAGCGCTGGAGCAAACCGCTGATCAGGCGAGTCTGTAGTGTTTCCGCAGTCTCCTGGAAGACTCGAGGACAAAAACAACCGCGATCGAAAGCAACATCCCCAGAAGTCCGCCTACAGTCAGTACCATTTTCCTGTGGGGGAACGATTTCAGTCCCGGTATTGACGGCGTGTCGAGCAGATCGAGGGGCGGTACCATTGATAGAGCCTTGAGGCCGTCGATCTCTTTTTGCTTGTTTAATTCGAAGTATATACCGGAGTAGATTTCCTGGCGCCTCTCGAGCCTCTGTAGTTCGAGCCTGGCGCCCGGATCGTCGCTGTCCAGCCACCCACGGTTGGAAGCAAAATATTCGCCCAGTTCGGACTCCGAGAGAAGCAGCGCGTTGTGGGCCTCCCGGATACGGGCGTCGTAGTACTGTTTGCTTTCCGCCTCCAGCTTGAGCCGTGTTTCGTTCGCGTAAACCTGGAGCTTTTCAAGCGTGTACCTTGCGACTTCGTAACTCAATTCGGGGTGCGGAGTTTCGACGCGAACTTTGACCGACCCGTGCATCTCATCCACCGATACTTTCAAGTATCTCGGCGCCATGCCACGCAGCGTTTCCCTGTCACTGACGTCGGTGACCGAAGCGATACTGAGCTGGGCGGGAATTCCGTTTTCCCACACGGTGAACCGCGACCTCATCACGTCCAGCGCGAATTCTTCGTTACCCAGCACGGCGGGGATTACCCACCCCTTCATACCTGTGTTGTACACGCCGTTACCCAGCGACTTCAATATGCTGTTCCCGCCCCCGTCGGGTGACAGTAGGGTAAAACCGGATGTGTATCGTTTCGGAAGGGCGAAGCACAATACGACGGATACCAACAGCGACATAACCATTATGGCAACTGCTGCGGCTCGATACCTGACCATAATTCGCGCGAAAAAGTAGAGATCCATCAAATTGCCTTACAGATTTACAATCAGGTATGCGGTTGTGACCGCGCTGCTCACGATCACCAGAGAGCTGGAAACAATTTTCCACCAGTCTTTTTGTTTTACGATCTTTTTCGGCACGACAATGCTGTCGCCCAGGTCGATATCGACACCCCCCAGGTGGTCCTTGAATACTCTGCCGTCCGGTTTGACCACCCGAATTTCCCCCTTGTCCGCGCTTTTCACCAGGCCGCCGGCGTGATGTATATAAAATTTGTAGTTACTTTTTGGCATGTATTTGATCGTACCGCTTGAAGCGACAGCGCCCATCACGTGTACGCCGCTGGGCGTGGCCGGAATATAGACCCGGTCCCCGTCACGGAGCTCTATGTCTTGAGACTTGTCGCCATCGACAAACAAGGCCTCCAGGTTCACCACAATTCGTCTCATGCGGGCCGACTTCAGGGATTCCAGTTGCCGCTTCTGACTCTCTACTACCGAGGAGTCAAGCGATACTTCCTGCAGATTCTGCATGATTCCCATGATGTTGCGCCGCTGGATATCGTCCTCGATAGACGGCCGCTCGAATACGGCCCCCTTGAGAAACGCGTCGGTCGTGATACCACCCGCTCGCGGTACCAGCTCCGACAGCATTTCGTGCTTACTGGCGATCGCGTAACGCCCGGGAAACCTGACTTCACCTTCAATTTGCACAAGGTCATGTAGTTTCCATTCGGGTATTTCACGGATAAAAACCTTGTCGTCTTCCCGAAGCTGTACGTCCGCCTCACTGCCCGGGGACTCCAGGCAAGCTTTGAGATCCATGTGTACAATATCCGAGTACCCTTTCGAACCCACCCTTGCTATCTCGGCATACAGCAGGTATGCGCTCTTGTTCACACCCCCCGACAGAAAAATCAGGTCGCTCATCCTCATATTTTCGGTAAGTTCGTACCTGTTTTCCCGCTTCACCTCGCCCTCGATGCTGATGTAAGGGATCCGGTGGATATCTTCGAGGGAATACACCGTGACAATGTCCCGTTCTTTCAACATCAAGTCGGCGGCGATATCACCTTCCAGTACCGCCCTGAGGTCGACTGCGATGAGCCTTCGCACAACATCGCCGTTTGACCGGATGATATTAGCCCGATCGAGGTACGAGTCGATCCGGAGCTGGCCGTCCAGGAGCTCCGATATACGCATACCGTCACGGTACGCGAAAGTACCACCGTATTTTACCCACCCCCGCAACTCGACGTACTTCTCGGGGATATCGTAAACCGCATAAACGTCAATGGTGTCGCCATTGGCGACCGCGATGTTCTGGGCCGGGTCGTCGCCATCCAGATCCACATTCAATACGACGTGTCTCAGATTGTCTTCGATTCGCCTGATCGAAATTTTTTCCAGGTATGCATTCGCGTCCAGTCCACCGGCGAGATCGATCATGTCGGCCACGCGTTCTCCCCCGATCAATTCGTATATTGCGGGGCGCCGGACTTTTCCCCGTATCGCGGCCGTGCTGTTGGTCACGGGGACAAAAATCACATCGTCATTGGCCAGGCGGACGTCGATGTTTTTACCGTGCAACATCACGTCGTACAAATCGACCGTGTCCAGGACCTTACCGCCGCGTGACAGGGTGATGTTACGAAGTGATCCATGGAGATCGGGTCCGCCGGACAGATACAACACGTTAAACAGTGTACTCAATCCGCTCACTGTGTAAGCACCCGGTTTTCTGACGGCGCCGAACACATACACTTTAATCGATTTGATTTTCCCAAGCACCAGACCCAACTCAAAATCCGAATAGATTTTGCCCAGTGCCGATCGCAGTTTTGTTTCGGCCTGGGGAACGGTTAACCCCCACAACGTGACTTCTCCAGATTTGGGAACAAAAACCTTTCCCTCACGATCAACCGTCAGTTCGTACGATTTTTCCACCCTTCCCCACAGATTGAGAATCAGCGCATCCCCCGGACCCAACAGATAGGTCTGGGGCACGGGGGCCTCCGACGGCACAAAAAAGTCAGAGGCCGGGGCATCAAACGCCTCGTAACCGAACGGCTTGAGTTCATCGTTTTGAATGTCCCTGTTAGCGGGGGAGATTTTGTTTCTTTCGTTAGCGGTATTTATCGAATCGCCGTTTTGGGAATCGTATATCGCTGGAGTCCGATAGTCGCGCGCCCGGGCCGTCGATTGCGTCACCACCCCTTTGCGCGATTCGAGGTATTTCTTTATCGCCTCATCTTCCGTTTCCTTGGCCTGTAGTTCCGCTGTTGTCGCGGTTACCGCGATCGACACAATCAAGACAAGAAAAAGTAGTCTCAACATCATCCGGTTTTCCTTTCAATATCTCCGCCGGTCTTCCGGCAACACCGGTAACGACTCTTTTGTCGCCATTTTTCACCGGTTTATCCACGTTTCCATGTACAAGTGCCGTACCAGACGGCGCCCCCCGACGGCTGCATTTAGACGCCCGTATAATATTGATTAACAACAAGATACGAGAGCAGATTGCCGGACCAACCCTCAAAATCCACTCCGACGGGCCGGCGGCAAAATGTTCGGGCAAATCCTTCCCGCCGGCACATATCCAACGTGCAACTTCTGCTCACCCGGCCCTCCATTTCTGACCCAGGAAACAATTTTGCAGCCTTCGCTAAAGAAATGACAAAAACGGACGAACAGGGTTTTACACCGGGCGTGAACCGCGGGTTTGCGTCGGCCCTGGCATAAGAGAAGGAGCACTTGCGTGATCAAAAAGGGTGAAACGCTTTACGGGAGCCGTCTGGTACACGTCAGCACGTCAGACCTCGCGATAAAATACCTGCTTCGTAACCAGCTTCGACATTTCCAGGCTGCTGGATACAACGTATTCGGGCTCAGCGCTCCTGGTGAAAACCGGGCGGAGCTCGAACGGGAATCGTTCAGCTACGACTGTCTCCCTATCGCCAGGCGAATCGATCCTGTTGCCGATATTCAATCTCTGGGCCAGCTGGCCGGTTACTTCGAGCGTTCACGTTTTGATCTTGTCCATACGCATACCAACAAGGCAGGAGTTCTGGGCTGCTGGGCAGCCAGGAAAGCCGGTGTGCGCCGTATCGTCAGCACCGTCCATGGATTTTACTTCCACGAACGCATGAACACGATCTTTCGCGCCGCATTTATCCAGCTCTATCGGGAGACTTTTCGATTTGTGGACAAGGTGTTTATGCAAAGCGCCGAAGACGTCCGCGCCGCCGTCACGTACCACATTACCCCGGAAGACAAGATTGTCCATCTGGGAAACGGAATCGACCTGCAGCGCTTCAATCCCATGGAGCCCTCGCTCGACCAGGAGGCCGCACGGTTACGCGAGACCATCGGAGTTCCCGACACGGCCACGCTTGTGGGAATCGTCGCGCGTCTAAACTATGAAAAAGGTTACAAAGAGCTGTTGAAAGTTATTCAACAACTGGTCCGGAACAGGAAACCGGTCCACCTCGTGGCCATCGGTGACGGGCCCGCGAAATCCTACTTTGAGTCTTTCGCCCGACAGCTGGGTGTCAACAAGTACATCCACTTTGTCGGCTTCAGAGAAAACATCCCCGAATGGCTGACGGCAATGGACATATTTGTGCTGCCCTCGTACCGCGAGGGATTCCCACGCACGTTGTGCGAAGCGTTCGCCATGGGAACCCCCGCTATAGCAACCCGGATACGCGGTTGCCGCGAGTTGATAAACGACGGCGATACTGGATTACTGGTTGAACCCCGGGACGAAGTCTCCTTGTACCGCGCCCTGGATACTCTGATCGAAAGCGCCTCCCTGCGGCGGTCCTTGTCCGACCGCGCGCGTAAACACGCCGAGGCCAATCTCAACGAGCAAACAATAATCGAAAAAATCATTCGAGTTTACAACCAACTGGGGATCGAACCGGCCCCTGAGTCAAAACAACCGTGTGTACGAACAACCGGCGGGCATTTCCCTCTGGCGGCGGACACCGAATCCCGAGGAGTCGAAGTCTCATGATAGACAAGACCGATATCCTGAACAAAAATACGGAATATTCTCCACCGGTAATTAAATCGGGATTGCCCTCCATACCGATTACCAGTCCGTATACACCGGAAATCGGTTCGATACAGGACGACATAGAAGCGGTACTCGAATCGGGCATGCTGACTAACAGCCGTAACGTCCAGAAGTTTGAATCCACAATGGCGTCGTATCTCGAAGTCGATGAAGCGGTGGCTGTTTCCAACTGCACTACCGGTTTGATCATGACAATGTCCGTATTGGGATTATCCGGCGAAGTGCTTGTCCCCAGTTTTACCTTTTCCGCGACCGGCCACGTCTGTTTCTGGGCGGGACTAAAGCCGGTTTTTGTTGATTGTGACCGCCGGGACTGGACCATCCGGTTGTCCGACTGTCTGGACATGGTGGGTCCACGGACATCCGCCGTGCTCGCCGTACACACGTTCGGAAATCCCGCGGACATTTTTGCCCTGGAACAGTTCGCCGCAGATAACGATCTCGTCCTTTTGTTTGATGCGGCACACGCCGTCGGTTCTGAATATCGGGGGCGCAAGCTTGGAGGCGCCGGCACAGCGTCGGTATTCAGCCTGACGCCCACCAAAATTATAACGTCGGGCGAGGGCGGCATCATCGCCACGAATGACCGTGCTCTGGCCAGGGAGCTCAGGATATTCCGCAA
>CAYUDF010000160.1:0-6617 GCA_964443465.1 uncultured bacterium | reverse complement strand
GTCACCCGGGCCATCTGAAGACACCACAATCCGGCCAGCGGCCAGGCGAGAACCTGACCATACGGCACCAGCAGCAGCACAAACAGTGCAGCGGCCACTATGGCGGAGTACACCAGCCCGCCGGACAACGGGTAGGTGACCATTTCGGTCAACTCGTCCCAGGCGGGTGGATCCCGGCGAAGATACAGGAACTCGGCGCATTCAGACCTGGAAAATCGCCGCTGAACTTCCTGGGCGAACCTCGCGTTAAACGGCTCGAGCTGGAGGGCTTTCTGGAAGTGTTCCCGCGCAACCTCCCGGTCTTTCATCTCAGACGCGATACGTCCGGCCTCGATATGCAGTTCCGCATTTTTACTGTCGCTGCTGATCGAGGCGCGCACCCGTTCGTATTCGGCAGCCAGCGATTCGTTTTCGCCGTCGTCCGCTTCATCTGCGTCTCTCCACACGTCCTCATCGTTTTCCCCGAATTCAAGTTCCAGGCCGGTGTCTGCGCCAGCTTCCGCGGCGCGGACCCACTCATTGCGGTCCGGCAGAAATATACGCGAATCCGGCGAAAACTGGCCCGACCGGCACATATCCTCCAACGCCGCCCGTGTCCACTGCTCTTCCTGGGTGGCGCCGGGTGGTAAAACATAATAGGTGGTTTCTGTCGTATCAGTGCTCAAAGCTTGCTCCTGTAAACACCAGTAACAAGCAGACTTTATGCCAATATCGGGTGAAGCTGCCCGTCGGGCCCCGCCGGGCACAAAAAAAACCGGCCCGGATCAACCGGGCCGGCCTCAGACTGGACAAGAGGAGAGGCGGGAGTCGGAAACAAAACAGGTGTAGCTAACCCATTTCGCGTTGTTTTTTTCTGGCCGTTCCAAGAATGAACAGGCCGATCAGCCCGCTGGCCAGCAACACCCAGGTCGCCGGTTCGGGCGCGGGATGAACCGTTAATCTGACAACCAGATCGTCATAACTCTGATCTGAGTGCGGATCACCCACATAGATGCCGTCCCAGGCCAGCAGATACGTATTTGCGTTCAAAGGATCCGCGTAAAACAAGGCCTGAACAGCGCCGTAACGGTTGTACGGGCTGAAAGAATAATATCTCGTCTGTCTCCACCACCGGTTGGGATCCGGCTTGGAGATGAAAAAACCGTAGGTCGTGTTGAGCCGGTTGGCGTTATACGCCGTTGTGGCTCCAGCTTCCGCTCCACGACCAAAAACTGTTTTGTGGCGGTAGTACTGCCCCCACGACGTCTGCCGGGTTTCCAGGACACCAAAGCTCAAGTTGGGCGTGCCCGCCGCGCTGAGCAACTGGAATTCCATCATTCCCTGCAGTTTGAAGTTCAGGTCTGTCTGGTAGTCGGCGACATCGATATAGTCGTATCCAGCGCTGTTGAACACCGTCTGGAGAGACGACCCGCCGCCCGATCCCGAAAAGACCGAAGCTTCCGCCTGAAAGGCGGTCAGGGCTAAAACACAAATGCTGAGAGCTATTAATCTGCTCTTCATAGGATGACCCTCTCGTCTGCGATTCTCAAGTCCAGTTGCAATTTAACATATCGGGCAATTGCACGATGCGTGCCCATTACCGGGGGGGGGACCACGAAACCACATCCCGTAACACGTTGCTATAATATAAGTTACAATATAACTACTTTCAGTATAAGAACTTTAATCAGATTTACCGGAATTCGGGTGATCTTCCCCAAACGGGGCGATCGGCGGACTCTGGCTGGGTGGTTTCACACGGCTGCGATTTGGCCCCCGACCCGCTTATTGGTCTGGAAACTGTTAGTTTACAACCAGTTTGCCGTTACGTCCACCCCAAACACCGAGGGCCGCCCGATAACGGACGGCCCTCCACTCAAATCTGGCCCGTTACAAACCCGTTCTCCAGGTTTGAATCAGCCTGTTTTTCTACTCGGACTGGCTCTTCAACTCGATGATGAGCCCCTGCGCCGGCATCTCCTGTTTGATCAGGTGGTGCGGCGCCTCCTTGAGGCAGTACATGACCGTGTCCCCGTCCGGACGCTTGATCTTGACCTTGTAGACCGCAAACGATCCGGCCGCAACCATCAGCTCTTCTTCGCCCACAACCTCAATGGTGAAGTTCTGAAGAGAGCCCGCCTGGCTGTTTACAAACGGGAACTTGAAGGACTTGCCGACCTCGAGGGGAAGAGCGGCCACCACGAGGTCCATGGCGCCGTCACTCAGCGTGCCGCCGACCAGATCGAAGTTTACGTCCCTGGGGCCTTCCGGTCCGCCTTCGATTTTGCCAACGGCTTTACCGCCTTCGAACGAATATTTCACGACCATCTGCTGAGGACCCGCCGCCATCGAAAAGTCGTACACCAGCGGTTCGAGGTTGGCCGACCCGACGGTGACGTTTTCCTTCATGCTGATCATACCGGTGATGGTTGACGAAGAGGATATCTTGTCGTCACCCTCGCGTTTGATCGTTGTTGTCAGGTCACCCAGGTTCATCTCCTGCATTATCACCGCATAAGTAGCTTCGTGGTCCTGAAGCAGAGATGTATCGAAATCGAAATCACTCGACTGTATGGCCAGATCATCGCGGGACATTTCGTTGCCCTCAATGTCATAAAGCGCAACGGACGCGATGGGCTCCACCTTGTCGAGAACCTCGTTGGCGTCGCCGACCATCACAAGCCCCATACGGTCGGGGTGCAGATGCTTCTGCATCGCTGCCTGTACATCGGGTATTTCAACCTTGGCGATATCCTTGCGGTAGTCTTCCAGATACTTCTTGCCGAGACCGAGCAGTTTCACCTGGCTGATCTGGCCGGCGATCTGGTTGGGGGTCTCGATGGTTGTCGGGAAGTTACCGATCAGATACGACTTGGCGTCGTCCAGCTCCTGCTGCTCGATCGGTTCGTTGACAATGTTCTCAAACTCCACGAGCATTTCGGTCAGTGCGCTGTCGGTCACTTCGGTGCGCACGTCCGCCGTCGCACGGAAATACCCGATGTCCACCGGTTTGGTAAACGTGGTGTAGGCGCCGTACGTCCAGCCTTTTTCTTCGCGGATATTCATGAACAGGCGGCCGGTCGCCCCGCCACCGAGCACCTTGTTACCCACCGTGACGGCTGGCCAGTCGGGATTGTCGGAACGGATGCCGATGTGCCCCAGGTAGAGGTTGGTCTGGACCGAACCGGGACGGTGGTACAGGCTGATATTCTTGGCCGTACGTTCCGGCGGTTCGGGAAACACGATCTGGTCGGGTTCTCCGGGTTCCCAATCCTTGAAATACTTGTCGATCGCTTTCTTGACTTCCTTGTTTTTGACGTCACCGACGACAAAAAACACGGCGTTGTTGGGAACATAGTTCTTCGCGTGAAACGCGACGATATCGTCCCGCATTACGGCATCCACAGTCTCCACCGTTGGTGACACGGCGTACGGATGGTGACCGTAAATGACGGACTTAAAGTGGCGATCTGCCATCGCGTTCGGGTCGGAAAGCTCAAATTCCAGGGCGGTCCGTACGCGTTTTCTTTCCTGTTCAAGCTCGTCCTCGGGGAACGTTGGATCGAGCACCACGTCGGCGAGAAACTCGTAAGCGACGTCGATATATTCGGTCAGAATCGAAACGCTGATGTACGTGAAGTCATCGCCGCTTCCCGCGTTAAAATCGCCACCGTAGGATTCGATCCATTCGGCGAGTTGATCGGAGTCTTTGTCCTTGGTTCCCTTGTTGAGCAGCGTGCTCGTGTAAGTCGCGAGCGACGACTTGCCTTCGGGATCAAGAACTGCACCGGCCTTTACAACGAAATAAACCGTCGCGATCGGCTGTTCGTGGTGCTCGACTACCACGACCTCCAGCCCGTTCTTGGCTGTGAACTCTTTATACTTCGGGAAAGACAGCTTTTTCATTTTTTCCGGCGGCGGCGGGTCTTCTTTTGCAAACGGCAGCCCGGTAAAGGTCACCAGCAGCGCGGCCGCTAGAACGCCGACGAATACTGCTTTGAAAATCTTCATTATTCTTTAGCCTCCTTTTAGACGCGCCTAGGAACTTTCCTTCGACGGCGGCTGTGCGGTTACAACTGTACGGTTTTCAATCTGCAGGTACTGGTTGGCGACACGTTTGACGTCGTCCGTGGTAACCGACAGGTATTTCTCGAAATCCGTGTTGATATCTTCCAGGTTGTCGTGGAAAAACGCGTAGTGCTGGAGCGCTTCGGCCTTCTGCATCACGGTCTGGCGCCCGGTTATAAAACCCTTCTTCCACTGGATTTTCACTTTGTCCAGTTCTTCCTGGGTAATACCGTCTGTCTGTATCTTGACGATTTCCTCCTGCATGAGGTCCTCGCACACCTTTATATCAACGCCCGCGTTGGATGCGGCGATGAGGCGGAACAGGCTCGGACCCAGGCGGCTGTCCTGAAATCCAAAGACGCCAAAGGCGGCTTCTTCATCCTTGACCAGCCGTTTGTGCATCCGGCTGGATTCTCCGTCGACCAGGACGGAATTCAGCAGCTGCAGAGCCGGCGTGTCGTCGTGAATATGGGGAGGCGTAACGTAGGCGACAAAGACCGCGGGCACATTCGCTTTGGGTGAATCAACCACCTGGCGCCTTTCGCCTTTGTTCATTTTTTCTTCGCCGGTGAGTTTCGGGATGGGTTTGTCGCCCGGAATGTCACCGAAATACTGTTCGACCATTTCCTTCGTTTTTTTCTGGTCGATGTCACCGACGATAACCAGAACGGCGTTACTCGGTTTGTAGTACGTGTCAAAAAAATTCTGGACGTCGGTTACGTGGGCGGCATCCAGATCGACCATTTTGCCGATTACCGTATGGCTGTACGGCGGCCAGTCGTAGTTCAGTGTATCCGATACCAGGAACGCCTCACCGTAGGGCTGGTTGTCGATACGCTGGCGGCGCTCTTCCTTGACCGTTTCGCGCTGATTTTCGAATTTTTCCGACGTAATGACCAGCGCGCGCATCCGGTCCGCTTCCAGCCACAGACCGAGATTGAGCCGGTTCGCCGGTAGCGTTTCGTAATAATTGGTCCGGTCCTGCGTGGTTGAACCATTCATACTACCGCCGGCGGTGGACACGTATTTCATGTGTTCCGTCTTGCCGACGTTTTCCGAACCCTCAAACATCATGTGCTCGAACAGGTGGGCAAATCCGCTGCGCCCTTCCTCTTCGTAGCCGCTACCAACGTGATACCACACGTTTACGGCAACGATGGGCACACTGTGGTCTTCGGACAGGACGACCCGGAGGCCGTTGTCCAACTTGTATTCGGTGTACTCGATAGACCCTACCTTGGCCTCGTCGGCCAGACCGGCAGCGGCTATCAGGCATACCAGAGCGAATAATACAATCAACCGTTTCATGATACCTCCCGTGGGAAAAGGAAACAGAATTTGAAAGTGTAACGCGTTAAGATAAACAGTTTGTTTTTTATGGGGGACTGGATCAGGCTCTATAAATACCTGAATTTACCCCCCCGGTCAAGGACCAGGGGGGCAAATTCCTTTCACCTGAGTAACTCTTGCTATACTACGGCCCATTTTTGATTGCGGTTGCACTATATTTTCACTAATATCGGGCATCTTCAACGCAGTAATAGAAAAGGAACACATCAACAGCTGAATAAAATGTCTCACACAAACAGTGCCGCCGGCCTCCAACCGGACGGCGAATCCGCCCGACCGGCCCTACCGGCCGGCCAAAATATAAAATTCTGGTTCGAAAACAGGCGCCTGGAGGGCCGTGTCGGCGACTCCATCGCAAAAGCCTTATTTCGCAACGGCATACGCACACTTTCCCACAGCGTCAAATATGGACGTCCGCGCGGCATCCACTGTGGCCGGGGCCGTTGCGTCAAATGCCACGTCGAGGCGGACGGCAAAACGGGCGTCAAGTCCTGCCTCACACCGCTGAAGCAGGATATGCGGATCCGCCGCCAGAATTACAAACCGTTCTACGGAAACCTGATGACGACAATTATGGGGCGCTTGTCGCTCCCGGCCGGCTTCTACTACCGCGTGTTTACACGTCCGCGTCCCCTTCGAAATTTTTTTGTGAACACCGTCCGCCGGCTGGCCGGTGTGGGAAGGTTGGTCGAGCACGGGCCGGTCCCGGGAGACCCGAAACCCGTCGATCCGGATATCCGCGGGCTGGACGAACGCTACGACGTGGTGGTCGTCGGTTCCGGTTTGTCGGGTATGGCGGCGGCCGTCGCTGCCTGTGAATCCGGCGCCGGTGTGCTGATTGTAGACGAATACAGCCTACCGGGCGGGCATTCGATCGGTTTTCAGGAGGACGCCGACCTTGCGGCCGCTCGTAACGGACTGGCGGGGAAAATCGAAGCAACAAAAAATATCAGCATATTGCGGGGCGCAACTGCCAGCGGATTCTATCCGCCCGGTCGCCTGCTGGTGGGACGAGATTCCGGGGGGGATAACGCGGGTGGTATGACAACCGTATCGGCGGCAGCGTTCGTTTTTGCCACCGGCGCTCTGGATATCAATCCGCTTTTCGAAAATAACGACTTACCCGGGGTGTTCGGCGCCCGCGCCATAAGACTGTTCCTGGAAAGGGACGGGCTTCAGCCGGGGAAAAAAGCGGTGGTCTACGGGACCGGTCCCGATCT
>CAYUDF010000159.1:0-6627 GCA_964443465.1 uncultured bacterium | reverse complement strand
CGTCTCCCGCGAACGTGATTCCCACGTCGGCCAGACTCTTGAAAGACCCCGTCACGCCTTCGGCGACGGACGTGAGCATGCGCTGGAATTCGTTGTACAACTCGATAGTGATGCGGTCACCCAGCAGAACACCTTTTTCGCCCGTGTCCTGGTCGTAATAGAACAGCTCGTCCATCATGTCGACAAAGCCGTTGTACTGATCCACCATCCCCGAGATGTTTTCCTTGATGGCGGTCGTGTTGGCCTGCACGTTGACCGTCACGGCGTCGGTTGACGCCTTGTGGAGGTTAAATGTCACGCCGTCGATTACGTTGGTGACTGTGTTCGTTTCGCTGGTCAGCGTGATGCCGGTGCTCCCGCCCAGCGTATTACCCAGTGTGAACCGGGCGTCCAGCGGCGCCTGTATGCTGGCCGACGTGGCGTCGGTGGACCAGGTATCGTTGGCATTGAGCGACCCGGCCGAAAAAGACAGGTTCAGTCCGCCGAACACGTGGACGTCCTCACCCGGCACATAATCGGACGAAACGGTAAACGTACCGGTGAGGCCGTTACCATTTTCGTAAGCGACAATGATGTTGTCCACGCCGATGGTTCCGCCGCTGGTGACCGTATAGGCCAGTGTGTCGTTGCCGTCGCCGGTATAGTAGCCCGACGACGTGACGTTGGACGTACCGGTTTTTGCGCCATCCACAACGGCAGCAACGCTGCCGAACTGTGGCGCCTGACCGCCGGCCAGGTTGTGGTCCACAATCACCCGCTGGTTGCTGCCCGTTCCCTCGCCCGTAATCAGGAGGACGTACGGGTTGTTTGCGTCACCGCTGTTGATGATCGAAGCGGTCGCACCGGCATCGGCGTTATTGATCGCTTCCATCAATCCTTCGAGGGAATTGTTGCTGTCATCGATGGTAATATCCATACGGCTGCGGTTGCCGACGGTGAGCGAAAAAGTCCCCGTGCCCACCTCGGACGTTCTGGAAGCGTATCCCTGGGCCAGGTCTGAGGCCACCTGGTGCGATTGCGCGAGCTGGTCGACGGTTAATGTAAAAGTACCCGCCGCGGCTTTGGTGCCTGCCGATGCGGTGAGTATGCTGTCGTCCGAACTGCCCGCCAGTTTTCCCCGGAAACTGATCGCGCTGGATATCTTGCTGAAGTTGACCCTGAGCGCCTGTATCTGCGCTTCGAAATTGTCGAAACCAAATAATATCTTCTCTTTGACGGCGATCCGTGATTGAAAATCCGCCACCGGACGCGCCTCAAACAGCATTATCTGTTCGATAATGCTGTCGTAGTCGAGGCCCGAGGCCAGTCCGCTGATTGATAAAAGTCCGCTCATGCTTCCTCCTGGCGGCAGGTCCGTGGTACATAACAAACGCACCGGTCCCGTCCGCTGACTCATCTATCCCTCTATAATCGTCTGTTACAAGGGGTGTCTTTAGTGGTATCCGGAAAAGAAGTATAAAACACCGGGGGACCGGTAAATAATACCGGGCCCCCGGATGTCAGGTTGTCCATGGCGGGGCCGTTAAATCCGGCCCCGCCTGGAACTCAGGTATGGATGAATGGTCCACCCCGGGCACGCCGCTGTCCCCGAATTCGGGAACCGGCATCTGTCGCCCCCCAGCTACAGTACTCCCGCCTGCGCGGGACTCAGATGCCTCTATTGTAAAAGCTGAAGCGCGATACCCGGAATCAACTGGTTCGCCTGTGCGAGCATGGAGGATCCCGACTGAATCAGGATGGTGTTCTTGGTGAACTCCGCCATTTCGGACGCGAAATCAGTGTCCCTGATGACCGACTCGGATGCGATCGTGTTTTCACGGGCGATCCGCAGCGTATTGATGTAGCTTTCCAGCGTGTTTTTCTGGAACGCGCCCATCTCACCGCGTTTTTCCGTGACCTGGTCGATCGCTTTGTCGATAATGCCGATCGCGTCGGACGCGCCGGTTGCCGACGTGACGTCGATCTCGGACAGGTTGTTGAACTGGTTGCTTGAGAGACCGTTACCCAGCTGGGTGGAGGCCATGCTCGGCAGACTGATTCTTACCGTCTGACCGGCGTTGGCGCCTACCTGGAACTGCAACGATCCCTGGGTCACCGTAACGGAACCCTGGGCTATCGCGGCACCATCCGAACTGATAGCAAGGTCTTCCACCACGGTACCGGCGTCGCCGGTGAGCACGAGGCCCTTGCCGGTCGCGGTCTGGCCACCGAGGGATCCGGCGATATCCACACCGGCATCCGTAAGGACGACTTGTCCGATACCGGAGTCCGGTCCAGCCGCGGCGGTGTTGGAAACGATCGAAACGGACTGGGCCGAGCCGTAACTATCTGTGGTCAACACCAGCTCGGAACCGACGCTCACGGAAGCGGTCACGCCGGTCGTTGTGTTGTACTCGTTGATCCGGTCGCGAACCTGATCGATCGACATACCGGTTGTAAGGGAAATGTTGGTACCGTTGAGCGTAACGGTCTCGTCGGCTGTCAGCTGACCTGTGTTGGCGGCACCCGTTACGGTCGCCTGTTCGGCCTGCGCGGACAGAACAACGGCGTACGTACCGGCAACCGTCGTTTCCGAACCGGACACAAACGTTACGTCGGCGTCGGTGGTCGAACCCTGCACGCCGCGCGAACCGTCGAGCAGCAGCTTCGTGCCGTACTGGGCTGACGAAGAGATACGATCGATGGTTTCGAGGGCGTTGTTGATCTCGGCCTGGTCAGCGGCCAGAGAGTCGGCGTCCAGCGCGCCTTCGTTGGCGGCGTGAACGGCCAGTGAACGGATGCTGGTGAGAAGGCTGTTGACTTCCGCCAGGGCGCCTTCGGCCAGCTGAACCAGGCTCATGGCCTGCTCTGAGTTTTCGACGGCCTGTCCCAGACCTGAAATCTGGGCACGGAGCTTCTCGGAAATAACGAGGGCTGCCGGGCCATCTTTACCCGTGTTAACTTTGAGTCCTGAGCTCAATTTCTCGAGGGACCTCCCCAAACGCGTCTGTGTAATGTTGAGGTTCCGCAGAGAGTTCAAGCTCTCGACGTTATTGTAAATACGAAATGCCATTAAGACACCTCCTGATAAAGGACACCAATTTAAGCTACCCGCAAGTAACAAATGGGAGACCCCGAAACATCGACGCTCCCCCGAATAACCCCATAGACAACGAGAAAATCGCAGCTAACAGGATTTACCGCCTGGGCGCGCGCGCTTCAAGCGGTTGGCCCGGGGACTTGCGGTACTCGTTTTCTTCTTTTTGATGTATCGGACGGTAGTTAGGTCGGCTTTAGGAGAAAAGGGAGGGTTTTTGAATAAATCGAGAGGGCAAAAAAAGTGGGTTCCGATACTTCCCGGTTGTTTCCGGTTGTCCCGGAGACCGGGGCGGCGATTTTCCGCGACCCGGCCGGGAGTTTATCGGTAGATATAATTGAACAGGTTGAGGTCAAACACGCTTGCCGCGGTTCCGAGAGCCGTCTGGTAGAGCGCCTGGGCCTCCGTCAGCTGTGTAATCGCCTCCGCCATGTCCGTTGCCTGTACGTCGGCCAGGCGGGTTTCCGCGGTGAGCTGGTAGGTGTCCAGCAGTCCCATGCCGATGTCGATCCGCCGTGCGCGGCTGGCTACAACCCCCTGCACGCCGATTACATTGGTCATTACGCGTTCCAGCTCGTACATCGCGTCCTCGATGCCGTCGCGGTCGTCGGCCAGCATCGCCTGTTCCATCGCTTCCAGGCTGCCAAACAATCTCGATTGCCGGCCCGTGCCCGCGATTCCCATCTGCGTTGCCGTTGTGTCGGGCGTGTTATCCACGATCGTAAACGCTCCGGTACCGGTCAGCTCCAGTGAGGTCCCATCCGGCGAAAGCCCCATCGACACACCCGGTACAACCGTATTAAACCGCATGATAATTTCACCCATCGTGGCCGCGGGCGGAGGCGACGCAAATGTCACAATCGACGTCGTCGAACCCTGGAGCACACGGATCGATCCCAGCGGAAGGCTGGTTAACGCCGGTATGTCGGACAACGGGGTACTCAGTTCCACGGCGGGATCGAGGTCGGTGCCGACCAGTACACCTGTACCGTTCTGCAGCAGCCCCAGGTCGGAGGCCGTTGTTCCGCCGCCCAGTTCGGTGACGGCGATCGTGTCGCCGACGTTGGCCGCTGTTAGCATGATGCCGTTCTGCGCCGCATTCAGCTGGGCGGTAACCCCGGTGCCACCCGCGTTGATCTGGTCAATTACGTTCTGGACCGACGAAAGACCAAACGTGTTTACGATCATCGTCCCGCCGGCGCCGTCATCGATCTGAAACTGGCCGATGCTGACCCCCGAACCCCTGTTGAGCGAGGCGAGTCCCGTCGCGCCAGTGACGTTCGGAGACCAATCGATACTCGATCTCAAGAAGGAACTGGACGTGCCGGCGACGTCACTGCCCGCAACGTTTGTTACTTCAAACTGATTCGGCCCCACACGAAAAATAATCTCGCCATCGTCGCCAAAATATTCAATACCGCCACTGGCACCTTCGGCGAACGGTGTGGTTGTAGTTCTGTGGCCGGCAAACAGGTAGCGTCCCTGAACTTCTGTATTCATTAAAGTCATGAGCTGTTGTTTGATCGACCGGATCGCAACGGCAGTAGCCTCTCGCGAACTACCGTCGGCCGTTGCGTTCAGCTGGCTCAATGCGATCGACTTCGCTTCTCTCAGCTGATCGCCGATTTCAAACAGCGCCGATTCCGCCGACTCGATATACATCAAGCCATTGTTTGCCGAGGATTTAAAACCCCTGATCGCCGTGAGTTCTGCGCTCAAATCAACAGACCGTTGCGCCCCGATCGGGTCCTGTGACGGTATATCAAATTTGCGGCCGCTGGCAACCTGCTGCCGTATCCTGTGGACATCGCTGAGGGCCCTCTGCATGTTTTCCATGCTGAGCCGGCCCAGGGTCGAAAATGCGATTCTCATTGATTAATACCTGTTCCCAAGGGTTAGTACGGTATCCAGCATTTCGTTGACGGTGTTGATCATTCGCGCGGACGCTTCGTACATCGTCTGGTAACGCGTGACGTTTGCGATTTCCTCATCCAGCGACACGCCCGATATCGACTCGATACGGGTCAGCACCTGTGACATGGTTTTCTCTTTTCCCTCCATCATGCCCTTCGCCGTACTGGACAACGATCCGACTTCTCCCACGAGGTGGCTGTAATAATCCTGTATCGACCGGCCGCCCAGTTCCTGCATCGCGACAGCTCCCAAGGCCGCCATATCGTTGGCGAGTCCGTTGTCCCCGGCGGTGTTGTTGTAGCTGTGGGCCACATATTCCGGGTGTCGTTTCAGCAGCGAGTTGACTTCCAGCCCCCGGGCATCGGCGCCTTCGAAGAACGGGACGTTGTTACCCGCCGGAGAATAGCCCTGCGTGTGGAGGTCGTTTACCTTGGTCGCGATCGTTTCGGCCAGCGTGTCCAGCGCGTTTCTTATCGACGCCAGTTCCTTGTCCCGTGTTTCAGCCAACGATCCCAGGCTGCCGCCCACCCGGTCGGCGGCCAGATAAAACCCGTCGATGTGGATATTGATTTTCGTATCACCGGCGGGGCCCTCTTCGACGGTGGTGACATCCACGTAACTGTCGCGGTGCAACACGTTTCTGCCGGCGATATAGACGTCGAGGGCGCCGTATTTGTCTTCGGACGCGGTAAACTTGACCAGTTCCGCCAGCCGCGTCGTCAGCTGTTCGCGGCGTACGCGCAGGTCGTTCGACTTGGCTTCGCCGACGTCGCTGGATACCACCATTCCGTTCAGCTCCGCGATCTCACGGAGGATATCGGTCACTTCGCGCGACTGCCGGTGGATCGTTGTGTTGACCTGGTCGTCGAGACGGTCGAGACCGGCCGCGTAGGCGTTAAACCGTTCGGTCATTGTCGCCGCGGCGTTTACAACGATGGTGCGGACGGACGAGTCCTCCACGTTGATCGCCAGGTCCCCGAACGCCCCGAAAAATTCGTTGATCGCCATTGCCAGCGAACTGTTCTCGTTGATACCCGACAACACTTCGACCTGATCGAGAATGTTTGCCGTTTCTTTCCATTCGTTATACTCGGACGTTTCGGTATAAAACGCGCTCTGCAGAAACTCGTCCGTGATCCGCCGGATATCGCTCAGCTGGACACCCATGCCGATTTCGCCAACGGCGGTTGAGATCGACCGCGACGGCGTAAGCATCAGTTCCTGACGGACATATCCCGGTGTATTGATGTTGGCGATGTTGTGGTTGGAGATCTGGACGCCCAGCTGGCTGGCGGACATCGATCTCTGGCTGATCCACAGCAATCCAAATACTGATGGAAGTGACACAAAAACTCCTCTCGTCCCGAAAACATCCCGGGACAGCAGTTATCCGGGTTTGCCGGTTCGGGACCGATAGATCTCAGGCTTTTTCTTCGATAATTTTGGCGTCGGACCGCTCCGTAGTCGTCTGGCCATCCTCGCCGTATCCATCGTTATCGGTCAGGGCTCCCGTCCAGGCGCTGATTTGTCTTTCAACCAGGTCCAGCGAAAAGTTAATCAGGTATATCGTCTGCTGGTTCACCTTGAACAGTGTTTCTCCGGTTCTGACCAAATCCCTGAATCTGCCACGAAGATTG
>CAYUDF010000158.1:0-6644 GCA_964443465.1 uncultured bacterium | reverse complement strand
GTCTGAGGGGGCCGAAGGGGAGCCGTGCCCGGCTCGCGCCGCGTATCCGTGCGCCTGAAAGCAAGGAAGCAACTTGGGACCCGCGTGACTGCGCGCCCGTTACAACCAACACAGGGCCGGGCTGTGCCTGGCTCAGAGAGAGGGGGGAGGAGAGGGAGTGCTAACCAAGAACCTTGCGGATGAGGGATTTGACGGCGCCTTCGTAGCGTTTGACGATCATGACCGGCTTTCGCGAGTGGCGCGCGACACGTTCCGTGATCTCGCCGAGCAACACGCTTGAAAACAGCCCTTCGCGCGAGGCGCCCAGAACGATCATATCGTAGTCGCCGCCCGCCTTGACCAGCCCGCCGGCGATGTGATCCGATTCCATTACCCGTTTTTCCACTTCGCCCGCCAGGCCCGTCCGGGCAATCGTTTTGTCTATCCATTCGATCGCGATTTCATGGTCACGCTCCGACGCGCCCGACTTCACCACGTTACACACCGCAACCGTGGTATCGTACGCCTGTTGCAGGCTGCCAACGTATTCGGCGGCCAGCGACGCGTGCGGCCCCCCGGCGGTGGGGATCAACACACTGTCCAGCTTCAACGTGCCCTTCAGTTTCACCGTAATCAGATCACACGGTGCGTGTCGAACGACGCGGTCCGTGACTTCTCCAAAAATCCTGTCGCGTGTACTCGTCCAGCCTTTCCAGCCCATCAGGACCAGACTCGCCTTCTGCTGTTCGGCGGCGGCGATGATACCGTCGGATACACGGTGTGCGATCTGCAGCGAAGTTCGCACCGGCACGCCGATTTTCTGACCGTAGTTGACGGCTTCCTTCAGGAGCGGTGTTTTGTGGTGAACAAATCGCATACCTTCGTGGATCGGTGTGTTTTGCGGCAAATCCACCACGCCCAGCACGATCAACTCCCCGGCATTCGCTTTGGCGATCGGCGCGGCGAGATCCATCAACGGTTCGACGTGGTCCGGGTTGTGGAGTGGAACCAGTATGCGGTAGTCATATTCCGACTCCGCCGTTGATTGTGAAACGTCCAGCACCTGGGGCATATCTTCCGAAGTCGCCTTTTCAAAAAACAGAAAGTAAATAAATAACCCCGCGACGATCCAGGCGACGGTGATATACCACGACCTCGCGTCAAAGTTGTACTGATACACGGCAAGGTAGAGGTTGAGGATAATGGCTAGAATCGGCACGTGCGGGTAGATCGGCACCCTGAACGCCGCCCGCGTCTCCGGGTGTTTGCGCCTGAGGGCGATGAGCGAGAGATTCACCAGCGCAAACGTGAGCAGAAACATCAAGCTGGCGGCCGAACCGATCACCTGAATCGGGAACGCGACTGCCATCACCACGACGAGCACTCCTGTCACATATATGGCGATATGGGGTGTTCTCTGTCGGGGATGAATCCTCGCGATTGGACGCGGCAGCATCTTGTCGCGGCTCATCGAAAACGCAACACGTGACGACGCCATTATCGTCGCGTTTAATGCCGACGTGGTCGACAGAAGCCCGCCGAATATAATCAGCGCGATACCGAAAACCGGCATGAAAGTCGCAGCGGCCCTTACGATCGCGGTCTCCTGGTACCTGCCGAGAAACTCCCAACTGGCCGAGCCGTCTTCCGGCCGGATCGCGCCGATACACACAAACATGATCAGAAGGTAAATCGTTATCGAGACCCCCAGCGATATCATCGTCGCCCGCGGAATCGTTTTCTCGGGAGACTTGATCTCTTCGGCCACGGTGGCGATCAGGTCGTAACCTTCGAACGCGATAAAAGTCAGCCCCATCGCCAGGACAACACCCGAAAATCCCTTTGGCAGGAACGGTGTAAAACCACGCATCGCTTCCGTTGGAGCACCGAAAATCACCTTCAACCCAAACACAATAAAAACAAACAGAATCACAAGTTTTGCGAGGGTAATGATGTTTTCGACTTTTCCAGTGACCGCTGTCCCCTTGGCGTTCAGATAGATAAATCCGGCACAAACCAGCACCGTCATCCCGGTAACGGCCGCCTCATGCCCCATCAGCCCGAACACAAAATCAGAGAGAAACGGAAAGTAGGAGTGGATAAACTCCCAGAAGTACGCGCCGAATCCGAGCGCGTACAATGCGCAGGCCACGATATAGGAAAACCACAGCATCCAGCCGGAAGCAAACCCGACCGGCCCCGGAAACGCCCTTTTTATAAACGCGTACCCGCCACCGGCTTCGGGAAAAGCAGACGCCAGTTCGGCATAGGTCAGGGCGGTGAGCAGTGTAACGACGCCGTTGAGGCCGAAAGCCAATATCGCACCCGGTCCGGCTTCCCCCGCCGCGATACCGGTGAGCACAAAAATACCCGCTCCGATCATCGCCCCGATGCCGATCATGCTGGCATCAAAAAGCCCCAGATCGCGCGAGAAAGTTACTTCGACGTTTTGATTATTGTTGTTTTTGTTGTCCGCCATACAACCCCGGAGCGTCATCAACTCCGGTACATATACAAACACCCCGTATCGATCGGCGTCAATATATACCGACTCGCCGGGGCCTGTCCGTGAGGGCGGCGCTGCCGGCGGAAATCTATATGTGTATGATTTCACATAATATACTGTTGCACAATCCAATGAAACCGGGGCATAATACGTCCAGCATCCGGTACTGCCGGTTTCGGTAGTCCCGGTCGACGAGGCACTTCCTGCCACAGCGAGACATCGTGAGCCGTACTCCGTCCCCCTGCGCGCGACTAATCACATCACGGCATGTGGTTTGCAATCTACAACCGGTTTTCCGGAAGGCAAACAGACCTGTGATTGAGCTGTTAGTGTATATCGCCGGGGCGGCGTTAACCGGTGCGATATTTCTCTTCTATATCCTGAGGTATCGGTCAAGGACGAAGCGCGCCCGGCAGAAGCTGCAAAGCGCCACCGAATCCGGCATGGCCGAGCCGGTCTCCCTGCACCCCGAGCTGGATCCCAACAGCTGTATCGGCATTGGCGCGTGCGCCGATGCCTGTCCCGAAGGCGAGATTATCGGTATCGTGAACGGGCGTTTTCACCTGATCGCACCCAACAAGTGCATCGGACACGGGGCGTGTCTGGCCGCTTGCCCCGTAAACGCAATATCACTGGTGTTCGGCACGGCAACACGCGGCGTCGACATTCCGCACGTAAAGAAAACTTTCGAAACCAACGTCGACGGCGTGTTTATAGCGGGAGAGTTGGGCGGTATGGGATTGATCCGAAACGCGGTGACGCAGGGCAAACAAGCCATTGACAACATCGCGAAACGAAAAAAGAGCATTGATCCATCCGTTCACGACGTGGTCATTGTTGGCGCCGGGCCGGCGGGGTTGGCCGCTGCGTTGCAGGCCGAACAGGCCGGCTTGTCATGGGTGTGCGTGGAACAGGACGACATCGGAGGCACGATACTGTCGTATCCCAGGCAGAAACTGGTGATGACCCAACCAATGGAAATACCGGTATACGGAAAATATTCGAAACGTGAAATCATGAAGGAAGAGCTGCTCGAATTGTGGCATGAGGTGATCACAAAAACGGGAATCGGTATCAACACAGGAGAACGGCTGGAAAGCGTCGTACGGCCCAACGGGTACTATGAGATTCAAACAACTCGACAGCAGTACGCAACCCGCCAGGTATTACTGGCGATAGGCCGGCGGGGAACCCCTAGAAAACTGGGTGTGCCGGGTGAGGAGACATCCAAAGTCACCTACAAACTGCTCGAACCGGAACAGTATTGCAACAAACGGTCGCTGGTGATCGGCGGTGGAGACAGCGCCATCGAGGCCGCAATCAGGCTGTCGGAACAGAACGGCACGGAAGTGAAACTCAGTTACCGCGGGAAATCGTTCAACCGGATCAAAGAAGACAACCGGCACCGGCTGGAAGAAGCGGCGGCATCCGGCCGGCTCGAACTGTTGTACGAATCCGAAATCGAACGCATCGAACAGGAGACCGTCACGTTTCGGCACATGGAACAGACACGGGTTGAGGAAAACGACTACGTTTTTGTGATGATCGGCGGTGTATTGCCAACACCGCTCCTCAAGCGAATCGGCATCGATATCGATACGAAGTTTGGTGAAAAATGAAGTTTCTTTCGTTTGGAGTTTTTTTACGCGTGTTGTACGCCACCGGGTTCGTTTTCGTAGCCGCCGTGGCGGTAACCGGCCTTCCCTACTACACGCTCTCCCTGGCCGAGCGGACGCATTCTGCCATGCACGCCCAACTCAAACCGGCCGGAATGTGGGGACACGGTCTGGGTATTATCGGCAGCGCCATGTTGATACTGCTGCTCGTGTACTCGATTCGAAAACGCAGAAAACTGGGTCTCCGCGCCGGCGGTCTCAACCGGTGGCTGGACATTCATATATTTTTTGGCGTGATGGGACCGCTGTTGATCACGTTGCACACCGCCATGAAATTTCATGGCATTGTATCGATCAGTTTTTTCTCAATGGTTGCCGTGGCGTTGAGCGGAGTATTCGGACGGTACGTCTACATGCAGATTCCACGCGACGCCCGCGGGCACGCCATGGACCTGAAGAAGGCCCGATCAAGAGTGGATAAAATCCAGGAGGACCTGTCCAGCGAACATAAGCTCCCCGAAAATCTGGTTCAATCGATCGCCCGATACGCCGGTGTGTCGAACCGGACGGGCACTTCCAAGACCCGGGCAATTCTTCACTCGATCGGACGCGATCTGACTTTAAACAGCAGGACCCGGCGGCTTCGCCGGTCGCTGCGCAAGGCAGGGACCGACCTGCCCGCTCCGGTTATTGACGAAGTGATAACGCTGGCCAAAGAGTCTTCGCTGTTGGAACGGCGTATCGCACAGGTCGACAGCATGAATGAAATGTTTCACTACTGGCATATTTTTCACAAGCCGTTCGCCGTTGTCATGTACGTCATTATGGTATTACACGTGGGAGTGGCCGTGGCTTTCGGCTATCGATGGATATTTTAAAACGAATATTTATTCCTGCAGGTTTGTGTTTTTTCCTGCTGGCGGCGAAAGCGTCCGCACAGATATCCCCCGGAGATCTGGCAAACGCGCACGCGTTTCTCGAAGGCATGAAGAACTGCCTCAAATGCCACGATCTGGGCGAGGGACCGAGTGATAAAAAATGCCTCGAATGCCACAAGGAGATCGCAATACGGATCGACAGACAACAGGGTTACCACCACCTCGCTGCCGTTGTCGGGAAAAAGCCGTGTTTCGAATGTCACAAAGACCACGCGGGACGGGACTATCAACTGGTTCACTGGCCCAGGGGAATCAATAATTTTGACCACAATGAAACGGATTACACACTCGAAGGAAAACACGCCGGTTTGAAGTGTCGGGATTGTCATAAAGCAGAACTGATAAAGGACAACATGGAAACCTTTGGTGACCAGGTCAACGTGGACCGGACTTTCCTCGGACTTCACCGGGATTGCCTGGATTGCCACACCGACGAGCACCGAAAACAACTGTCCGCGGAGTGCACCAACTGCCACACGCAGGACGGATGGAAACCGGCTACGGGATTTGACCACAACTCAACCCGTTATCCACTAACCGGCCGTCACCGCAAGACGGCTTGCGCCGGGTGCCACCCCGTAATCGAGGATCCGCGCGCGCCGAAAGGAAAGGACAACACGTACGCCCGGTATACAGGGATCGCTTTCGAAGATTGTGCGCGGTGCCACACCGACGTCCACAAGGAATCTATGGGGCCGGACTGTGCGAAGTGTCACAACACATCGGGATGGCTGACTCTCGACCTCGCCGGTTTCGACCATTCAAGGACGGCGTATCCCCTGCTTGGCCGCCACATCAAAGTCACGTGTGAGTCCTGCCACCAACCCGGCGCGAAGAAAAAACCGCTGCCACACGAAATGTGCATCGATTGTCACGTAGACTCCCACCAGAATCAGTTCGCGCGCCGTCCCGACCGGGGGATGTGCGAGAGCTGCCACACGGTGGATGGTTTTGTTCCGGCGACATACACGGTGGCCGATCACGCAGATACACGGTTTGGCCTGGAAGGATCCCACGGTTCGCTGCCGTGTTTTACCTGTCACCCGACGACACAGTTCGAAGACGGCAGCGCCGGGCGCCTGTTTGTGATCGAGGAAATCGGGTGTGAGTCGTGCCATATAGACATCCACTACGGGCAATTCAGCGGTGCGGCACAACCGAAGGATTGTACGGTTTGTCATGCGGTCACCACGTGGAACGACGTCAACTTTCGGCACGATCGCGACTCTTCATACCAGCTGGAGGGCGAACACACCAGGGTTCCCTGCGCGGGGTGTCACGTGCCCGTTACCGATTCCGGTGAAACATTCGTGAGGTATAAACCGATCGATCCGTCGTGCAAAACGTGTCACACCACGGAAGGCCTGCGGTTAAATACCGGCGCCACGGAGGTGGAAAATTGAAACAGCGAATAGTCTTTATTCTGATGTGTGTTTCCCTGGTCACCGCCGCCGGCGTAAGCCGCGCCCAGCAGGCGACCACGCATGAAAGCCCGCACAAAAAGCTGGAACGCACCTGTGAGAAATGCCACGTCGCCACGTCTTTCAGGGACATCCGGTTTGACCACGACGAAACGGGATACCCGCTTTCGGGGCTCCACTCCAG
>CAYUDF010000157.1:0-6672 GCA_964443465.1 uncultured bacterium | reverse complement strand
CCCAGAAAACTGACGACCATTGCGTCAAACACCGGCATGCCTTCCTTGTACAACACATAGATCTGGCCGGGACCTCCGCCCGTCTGCGAAGGGGTCACCCCGCCGAGAAAAATGTTGGCAAGCGCCGCCCGGATACAACTGACCAGGCGAATCCCGGGCTGGAGACGCACGGCAAATATCCAGATGCGCAAACCGGCCGCGAACCAGTCAAACACCGCCATCGACAAGGCAAGCAGCAGCCACGGCCACTTGAATCTGCGCAGGTGATCGATGCTGTCCACAAACGATGACCGGTACAGCACATACACCAGGCCCAGGATTGTCAGGACCAAAAAAATCCGGAATCCCCGGCGAATTTTTTCCCAGGTGGGGACGGATCCAGCCGTCTCTTTCTGCTGCTTATTTGTGCAATTTGTCATAGTTTCCCGGTCGGCTTACTCTCTAAACAGGCACCATTATTGCATATATACCGTTATCAAGCAGTTTGTTTTCCGATTTGCTTTACAATTTTGCGGTCGCTGGTTACATTACAGGCGATCACGGCCTGCGCGCTGTTCATCAGAATAGGGGCCCGATCATGTTTAGACTCATCTGCCTTTCTGCCACGCTGATTCTCCTGATCTGTTTCGCTTTAACCGGATGCACCGTCACGTATGTCGATCCACCGCCCAAAAGGGTACACGTGGATCCGCCACCGCCGCCGCCACCACCGCCCGCGGAAATCGAATTTTATGAACTGAGTGAATACGGCGACTGGATCGACGTTTACCCTTTTGGAACCGTCTGGCGGCCGTTCGCCCCCAGAAACTGGCGTCCCTACGTCAGCGGTCACTGGGCCTGGACCAACTACGACTGGACCTGGATATCCTACGAACCGTTCGGATGGGCAGTATACCATTACGGCAACTGGCAATACGATCCCGCCTGGGGGTGGATCTGGATACCGGGATTCGAATGGGAACCAGTCCGGGTACAGTGGGTCTACTACGGTGACTACGTGTGCTGGGCGCCGCGCCCCCTCCCGGGATATCACATGCCCGATCCGTGGATCGTACACACGAGCGAAGTCTGGGTCGTGGTGCACAATCGAAACTTCATGAATTACGACCTGCGTCGCTTCTGCGTCCAGCCTTCGCATTATAAAAACAAGTACAAGCAGAGGATGACGATTCACCGTTCCGCGCCACGGGTCGACGTCATCGAAAAGCACACCCGAAGGTCGATTCAGCGTGTCCACGTCGACACCCGGAACTACAGAGCGGGCGGCAAAACATATAAAAAAATACATATCCCCGAGTCCGAAAGAAGGATTGTCGAAAAGTATCAACCGCCCTTCAAAAAACGCGTATCGACAAATTCTTCCGGAAAAACAACTTCGTCGTACAAGGAAAAACAGAAACGCGAGACACCGCAGCAGCAGAAGGCCCGCACGGCGCAGGATTCAGACAAGACGTCGACGAAAACTAAAACTAAAAATGGAAAAAGGAATTCTACGGAATCCGACTCAAAATCTGACGAAAAGAAATCCAGAACCTCGAGTTCGAAAACCAAAAAGAAGGGATAGCAGGGGGTGGGGAGCGAAGACCAATCGTTCGATCCTTGAACGTGCCCGTCAGACCTGGCGTCTCAGCAGGATGGACGCTTCGACGCCACCGCCGGGCACGTTGACGACCTCGATATCTCCGCCCATTTCCTGGGAAAAAGACCGGCAGATCGCCAGGCCCAGTCCTGTGCCTGTGGTTTTTGTGGAAAAATACGGCTCAAACAGGTTTTTCGCCGCCTCGCCACTCAGACCGGGACCGGTGTCCCGGAACGATGTGCGTATATAGTCGATACCGACCGCGGTCTCCCCGCTACACGACACATCCAGTCGGCCACCATCCGGCATGGCATCCATCGCGTTCTCAATGAGATTGGTACAGATTTTCCTCACCGCTTCGGGATCGGCCTGCACAATGGCGTCCGGACAGCTGTTGTTCATTTCAACAACCACTCCGGAGGAGTTGTTGAGGTACAGACGGATGATGTTGTCCAGCATCGGTGTAAATTCGTGAGTCCCCATGTCCAGTTGCTGCATGCGTCCGTAACTGGAAAACTCGCTGGCGATACGT
Organism: uncultured bacterium; assembly: GCA_964443465.1. Classification (GTDB taxonomy): domain Bacteria; phylum Krumholzibacteriota; class Krumholzibacteriia; order WVZY01; family JAKEHA01; genus CAYUDF01. Next base: position 4,561 of record CAYUDF010000157.1, on the reverse strand, counting down.
TTGAGCACGTCCACCTGCTGAATGATCGTCTCGGAACCTTCCCGGAATATCTGATCAAACTTGTCCGACTTCTGTTCGTACGCGCGTTGCATGAACTGCGTGGATATCCGGATAGGTGTTAACGGATTCTTGATTTCGTGCGCGATCTGGCGGGCCATCTCCACCCAGGCGGACAGCTTTTTGGTCTGGATCAGTTCGGTGAGATCTTCAAACACAAATACCATTCCGAGGTATCGTTGTTCGACTTCAAGCCGGGTGAGCATGTACTTCACCGTCGACCGTCGGCCGTCATGCTGGAGCTCCAGTTCTGACGCGACAAACGCGTGTTCCGCGTCGCGCGCGTCCCTGAGGATCCTGAATATTTCAGAACCCCCGGGTCTGTCCACCATCGCATCGGCGGTCTGCCCGACCACCTGCCGGGACTCAACGCCGAGTATCCGCTCGGCCGCGCTGTTGACCGTTTGTATACGGTTGTCCGCGTCCGTGCTGACGACACCCGTACCGATGTTGGTCAGAATGGTTTCGAGGTAACGCCGCCGTTCGTTGAGTGCGCGCTGGGATTGTGACAGCTGTGCCGTCATCTCGTTAAACGCTGACACCACGATACCGATCTCGTCAGTTCGACGCATCGGCAGCCTGACGTTCAGATCGCCGCCGATAATCCGGCGGGTGCCTTCGAGCAGGCTGCGCAGCGGTTCGAAAATTCCGCGCGCCAGCAACAGCCCCAGACCGATCGTCGCCATAAACAGCAACGCAAATATTCCCAGTACGATCGATGTGGCTTTCTGGATCTCGACGGAGTAGGACTCGGGGAGAAAAACCAGCGGTACACTCATTACCGCGCGCCCCGGACCGTCCGCGGAAACGGGGCTCCAGCTCGTCACCGGCAGGTAAGCCACCTGGTAGCTGTAACTGCCGGTGCGTTCGGTCGCCAGCGAGTGGTTCGACCCCAGCAGGGACACTTTTACGTAGGCGTTACAATCGATGATCGCGCTGATAAGCCCGCCGGCGAGAAGTCCTTCCTGGCTGGACGCAATCAACGACCCACCGTCGTGGAATACGTTCACATCGGCGCTGACCTGGTCGGCGATATCACCCAGCAATCTGGAGTCCAGCCTCCGGGAATAGTACAGGTAGTTTGTCGCGCTCCAGTCGTCACCGCTCACCACCATGGCGGGGCTCAGAACCCCCATGTACCACGAGCCGTTCTCAAACACCACGTACAGGTCTTCCGTAGACGCGTCCGCCAGATCGGCCGTCAATCCGACGGGAATACTGTCCGGCCTTTCCACGGGGCTTCCGCGATCATCGAGTACCATCGCCCCCGACCGACCGGATTCATCGAACACTTTTACCAGGCGCCCATTTGTAGTCGTCTCGTTAACGTAAGAAGGATCGGTAAACAACCGGCCCGTCTCTCCCTGCGCGAGGAACAACTGCATTTCACCCTGGAGCAGGTTGACCAGCGCTTTTCTCGCGCTGAACAGTTTGTCCAGCGCCTCCTGCCGGTTTTCCTCTATAAACCGGTCCTTGATAAAATCCACGGAAAACAAACCGAGTATCACCGCCGGCACCAGCGCCACGACAAGAAACGACGCCAGCAGTTTCTGCTGAAATCCCAGTTTGCGCCCGGGCGTGAGGGTGGGCAGCAGTTCCTTGATGTAGGGTATGGATCCCAGCAGGACGGTGGCGACAATGAAAACAGCCGTGAACACCATGTACAGTGAAAACAGCGCCGACCAGCGGAGCAGGTGGCGCGCCGGCGAGGGGACGGCAAATCCCGCCAGCAGGTATCTGTCCGGCTCCCCCGTCTCCCGTACCAGGATCCGGAAGCCTCCGGAATCGGTGTTCAGCAACGGCCAGTTTTCATCGAGACCGGCGCGAAGTTGTTCCTCTCCCACGGTGACACCCGCGGGCAACCCTTCAGAAGACGACTCGTAGATCCGCGTGCCGGCCAGGCGTGCGAGCAACAACGCCTCTGGCTCCTCGACCCTCGGTGATACCCCGCCTTCCTGGACGTTTCGCAGCAACTCGGGTGTTCGCGGACCCGTCCGCGCCGCCCATTCGAGACTGCCGAAAAAGAACGGCAGATCGACGACCACTTTTCCCACCAGGCCTCCGATCCGTGAACCGGATATGTAGCCGTGCTCCTCTTCGACGTTAACGATTCCCCGGTAATACCGAACGATTCCCTGAGGCGTACTGCGAGTGAGGTCGAGCACAACCCAGTCGTTTTCGACGGGTGTGTCGATTCTTTCGCCGCCCTGGGGAATCCGCACGCGGTACGGCATGTCGACGGCAAAACCGCTGATCACACTGTCCTCGCTCGTCACCACGTGAATCGCGCAGCTGTAACCGAGCAGGCTCAGCGGTCCGTCGGCCCACAAGTCAAAAGCGAGCCGTTGTGCGTCCAGCGACCGGGGGTTCCGGAACGCGTTTCGGATCTGGGGCATTCGTGAATATTCATCCAGAATGTCTTCGAGAATAACAACCTTCCAGTTGTCGGAAGGTTTCACCTGATCTTCCGCTTTTTCGCGGATGAAATTCTTGCGCAAACTGTCGTAGTTCCTGTTGAGAAACAGGTACGACATTCCGGATGTGATGATCACCAGGCAGAAGGAAACGACCGCAATCGAAACCAGGTCTTCGCGCTGTACATAACGCGGAGCGAGGACAACAAACAACAGCAGCACCGCCGCAATGGGGGCGAGCTCGCGCGGTCCCCACACCAGCGCGACAACAACCAGCACAATAAACGCTACCCACGCTGCCCGGGTCGCGTCCTTCCAGCTCGTCAACCGGAAAGACCCCCAGATGACCAGCAAACCCGTCAACAGGATCCCGGTTACGGTAAGAAAGAGACCCAGGTGGAGCACCAGTACGCTGGCGTCCGTCAGTTGCATCGTTTCGCCGACCAGCCGGGGGTTGGCGTTTACCACAACCGCGCCGACAAACAGACGCGCCAACCGGTAAACTCCCAGCAGTACGACCGCGATGGCGGCTCCTTTTGCGATAAACTCCCACATGGCCGGTTCGCGCTGTGTCCGGTCCGCTTCCGGAATACCCTGTTCATTACGCCTGCCCTGTGTCCGGATCATCTTCATCAGACCGTACAGCATGATCACAAACACAATTCCGGTAATGAGCAGATCGCCGGAGCTTCTCATGATACCGCCCAGTATCGGCGTGGCAAACACAGTGGGATCAAAAAGTAGTTGTCCCTGGCCGGCGGTAAACGGCTGGAAAGACAACAGCGAATACCGGAACAGAACCAGGAATCCGACAAACGCGACTCCACGGAGCCACGCGTGGTGCCCGTGACGGTCGAGGGCAAGCATCGCCACCACAAACAGAGCGAGCAGAGCGAGAACGATCAGCGCTTTTACCCGGCTCAACCAGCGCGACTGGTAAAGGTCCGCGTAGTGCCGGAAAGGAAAACCGTTGGCCGTAACACTCACCACCGGATTTCCCTGGGGACTTCGGATCAGAACACGCCCCTGTAAACCGGTGGCCTTGTCTCCACTGATTTCCGACGTAGGTTCGATGTGTGCCGGAAACGGGAAATAGGTCAATATCGAATCTTCCTGCCCGAAACGGCGCCTTCCCGCCGGCTGTTGTTGTTCGCCGTCCCGGGGTTTTATTTGTCCCCCGGCTTCACGCCGCTCCCGGGCCGCGATCAGGCTTTGCCGGCGATTGTAGTTCTGCTGCTGGACTCTTTTGTATCGTTCGAGCCGGAACGGAAGATTACTGAGCGTGGGAGAATATTCGAACGAGATGTTTGCGACGTCGTCGGACCAGATGTTGTCTGCGAGACCTGCGCTCTTAAGAAAACGGTTGTTGACGCGATAATTCACCTCGAGGGGCATATCGACCACAACCGTGTAGGCGGGCTTGTTGTTGCTGTCCGGCACGGGAATCAAGCGCGTCAACACACGGTAGAGGGAGACCTCGCGCGAGTAGACAAGTTCAGTACCGCCTTCCATAAAAGCGCGGTCCTGAAAACTCACGGGGCGCGGCCAACCCGCCCACGCGACACGTTCTCCACCCCTGTCGTACAGTTGTATGCCGATAACGGTTTCCGCCGACAGGGTTCCATCCTGGGCAACCCCCGTTGCCAGCGAATCCAGTTTCGCGAAGATCTCGAAGAGGCTGCGCCGCGAAGCGCCGTTGTTTTCAAAACCGCCGCTGGTCAGAAACCGGGAAACGCGGTCGCCCACGGACTTTGAGATTGCTTCGAGCCGGGAGAATTCTTCCCCCGCCGCGTAAAGAGTCGCCGCGAGGTGTCTGGATTCGCTGCGCCGCCAGGACGATTCCATCCCCGCTGTGTTTCTTTCGGACATTTTTACCGACAGCAGTGACGCCGCCGTGAGCAGAATCGCAACAAACAGACCCCACCGAGTCCTTGGCGTGCGCCCCGAACCCAGTGTCAGTATGGTGGAGAGCACCAGCAGCAGAAAAACCGCCCCTGTCGGCACCCTGTTCGCCCAGGCCTGCTCCATTATAAAACCGGCAAACAGCAGGCCCCATACGCAGATAAGGCACAACACACCGGCGTAAATCA